>DAOVOU010000350.1 GCA_030629475.1 Desulfobacterales bacterium
ATATTCCGGCTGAAGTACGCCGTGCCAATGCTGGCTGGCTGGCAGATAAGGTCTTCATCTGCACAGGGGCAAGGTCGGCCAACCTGCAAGCGCTGGAATCGGTGGAACGCGGGGGCACGGTGCTCTTCTTTGCGCCAACAGACCTGGGCGTAACCCTTCCCATCTCTGTGAATGAGCTGTTTTTTCGGAACGACATAACGCTCACGACCTCATACGCTGGAAGCCCGGCAGACCATGTAACGGCCATGGAGCTTATTCGTGCGAGGCGCGTAAAGGTAAACAAAATGATCACGCATCGGCTGAGCCTCTCAGAAACGAGCAAGGGGTTTCAGTTAGTAGCTGAGGCACAAGAGTCAATCAAGGTCATTGTAGAACCACAGAGATAGCCAGTCTAGGATTGCGGATTTTGGATTTTGGATTTTGGATTGCGGATTTCACCTAAAGCCGACCGATCTTGACATCTATGGAGCGCTTGACGGGTAGGGCCAAATCCTGCTTAACAGGTCCTATGAGTTGCCCTAAGAGGATTGAATATTGACGAATAACGATTTTGGATGTTAATTCCGCAATCCCTGGCCCAGACCTGGCCAATAGGCTATGCGGTTGTATATATGAAGTGAGCGCCAGGGCGGGCCGCAATCCAAAGAGGGAGGAGATTGCTATGGCAGATGCAGAAGGAGTTTTGGAGGCAAGGGATGTATCCGAGATGCCGTCGGAACATAAGAGCATAAAGGAAAAATCGATTAAAGGTGCTGACAACCTTGAATGGGGAATGAAAAATCGCCTGTCCCGACTGATCAAGCCGGATGGACACTGCCAGTTTCTTCCCATCGATCATGGTTATTTCCAGGGCCCTACCAGGTGTCTTGAGAGACCTGGTGAAACGATCAGGGACCTTCTTCCTTATGCCGACGGCCTATTTGTAACAAGAGGCGTTTTGCGCACATGTGTAGATCCGGATGTTGATACCCCCATCATTTTGAGGGTTTCAGGGGGCACCAGTGTTATCGGCGAAAACCTGTCCAATGAGATTATCACCACCTCCATAGAAGAAATAATCCGGCTCAACGTGGCGGCTATTGGTCTTTCCATCTTTGTGGGAAGTGATTACGAGAAGCAAACCCTGGAAAGCCTGGCCATGCTCGTCAATGAGTGTGAGGATTATGGTATCCCTGTAATGGCGGTTACCGCCGTTGGCAAAGAGCTTGAGAAAAGGGCTGCGCGCTACCTGGCCCTATCCTGCCGTATTGCCGCTGAATTGGGTGCAAAGATCGTAAAGACCTATTACTGCGCCGAAGATTTTGAGAAGGTGACCAATGGATGTCCGGTACCTGTGGTCATGGCAGGTGGACCAAAATGCGAAACCGAGCTGGAAGTCTTTGATTTTGTTTTCGATGGCGTGCAGAAAGGTGCCATAGGCGTCAACTTAGGGAGAAATGTCTGGCAAAATCCCCACCCGGTGGCCATGATGAGGGCACTGAATGCCGTTATCCATGATGGGGCCACCCCGAAGCAAGCATTCGATCTGTTCAAAAGCCTGCAGAATACGTAAGTCAATTAATAACTTGATTGTTTTCAGGAAATGTTGTATAAAGCGTTCTTCCCTTCTTAGGAAGGGCCTCACGGATATCTCACCAAATAGAAAAACCTGGAGCGTAACGTGTTGGATGGTATGAAAAAATTGCGTGTGAAGTGCATGAAGTGCGGAAAAGAGTGGGAAAAAGAGACCTTGGTTTCCTGGGGACCTGACGATTTCACATCATCCCTGTGCAATTCCTGCTTCAGAGAGGTCATCTCTCCAATCATTCACAAGAAACAGTTGAGGGAAGGCAACTTTGATTGTTTTGGCAAAGCCGGGGATTATTGCGATCAGCATCAATGCAAGTATAGAGAATGGTGTCTCCGTTGGGAGGAGGCAGAAGAAGAGATAAAGAAGGTCGCCGTGGCGTGCTAAGGGGCACGCCCGGGTTTTTGCTTTGATCCGTTATTCCAGCAACTTCCACTAATAGTACGTCTCAGAAGTTCTACAACCTATTGAAACTAAAGGAGTTTATCGGGGCTTGGGTTTTTTGCCTTACACTATCCCAGTCGCCCAGAACCCATTGTTCCATTACTCCAGTATTCCAACATTCCAATTGTGAGTGAAGCGAACTAAATTCTCCTTTCATCAAAGACCCGTTTGCTTTTCCTTTCAGTGCGGGGCAGAGTCCCGTAATCGACCAGTTCCACCTTGCCCCGGACAAA
>DAOVOU010000036.1 GCA_030629475.1 Desulfobacterales bacterium
GTTAATAAATGTGTATTTTCCTTTGAAAATCAACATTCCATTATTCCACCATTCCATTCTTCCATACACGAGGCAAAACCCCAGACCTCGAAAACCTCCTATATTTTCAATAGGTTGTAGAAATTTCGAGACGTTTAATTATTGACGAACTGGATTCATTCAAATTCAGCCGACGTAGCTGACGCTACTTTGGCGAAGTCGGCATTTATCCAGTTAATCCTGTCAAAAAAATGTCCTGTACTTAGATATTTGATATGATCACCATAGGTTTTTCATCCCATCACGCTGAAGCTCTTCCTTATGCGCGGCTGGAAATGGAACAACACCACATCATCGTGCTTGAAGAAGCACCCTTGCCAGAGTTTTTGGACATGCTCGACGGCCGGGTTTCCATTGATGAGTACATGATGGCTCTCGACTCGGGATTTCCCGGGTTTGAGCGTCTGATGTGCGCCTTGCTCCGGGAGTTGCACAGCAAAGGCCGGCAGATCATTCAGGTGGAGCCCTATCTTGAGACCCTCCTTCAGATTCACGAACTCCTTTCAGATGGCAAAACACCGGAAGACATAGTGAAAGACCCGCGTCTTAGAAGCGTGTATAAGGCAGAAAAACGTGCCACAGGAGCCCTGCTTGATTACTATGCCCATTCTCTGAGGGCACCATTTCATGGAGTGGTAAAGGCAGTACAGGTATTTGCCAGGGCCGATGCGGACCGGCTCGTGATGCGTGAACGCCTGCGCGCGCAGGCCATCAAACCCCTGACTTCACATGGGGTGAATATTTACGTGGAAGCTGGCTACATTCATTATCCCCTGTATCACTACCTGAAGAAGGCCCTTGGGCGCGCCCAAAGGATTCGCGTTGTGTACTTGCTTGAACCCGTGGTTCGCAGGCTTAAAGGAAGGCGGCGGAACATGGGGCCAGGCGACATTCTGACCCTCCGTTATGCCCTGCATGGGGGGTTGCCGGAGGATCTGGCAGACTTGCTGGCAGCTCGCAGCCTGATCTACATCAAGTTGCTTCAAAAAGATGAGTTGCTTCCGGGTGACTCTGATGCACCCCACAGTGAGGACGAGGTCAGGGTAAATCGGGTCGTGGATAGCTTAAATCTTGAGGACTGCCAGGTTCTCTTCGATCAAATTCGGCTTGCAAAGCGGGAGCGGGCAATTAGGGTGGTGGAGGAGTATCTGGGGGCTTCGTTGTGAAGTTCGTGTTTTTTGTGGCAGAAATTTTTGGGGCCAATGTCATAAGACCTTTCAATAAAGGCTAAATTCGAAATTCGAATATCGTACTGTTTTCAAGGCGTGAGCCGCAAATCCGTACTGTTCTCAAGGCGTAAGCCGCAAACAATTTTCGAATTCCAAAAATTCAAATGACCAAAACAGATGGCTAGATAAAGTGAAGTCCGGTAGGATGGCTGCTTGTTAATTGTTTTGAACATTTTGAGAATTCGTATTTCGGATTTGTTTCGTATTTCGTATTTCGGATTTTTCGGCTTGTCCGGGTTAGGAATTGGGCCTTTTGCAATCCGCAATCCGCAATCCGCAATCCGAAATCATATAGCAAGGAGGGAACGATGTCTGACAAAGAAAAGTTTATGAAGTTTTTCAAAGAAGTTGGGGTCAAGTGCGCGAATGTGCAACCGGAGGATGTTTTTATCGAAATGGAGGAGGATGTTGCGTGGGAGGCCGCCCTCAGTGTAGGCCATCTCTGGTTCATGTTCGGCAAAGATGATGAGTACCTTGGGCTCCTTAACGATGAAACCATGCAGTTTGAGCCAAGGGAGAAGTAGGTCCTAAGCCAGTGACAGCCCGATCGTGTCGGCCCTGGCGCTGATACGTTCTAGTTTGACCAATATAGTATCTTCCGGCTTGAGGTCTGCTCTGCAGTTTAAGGGGAGTGAGCATTCAATCATGTACTTGGTCAGGAGTATGATATACCTGTGACGACGTTTTTCAAGGACCAGGGCCTCTTCTTTCTGCCCTGCATGACGTTCAAGGTATCTTAGAATCCAATAGCGGAGACGTTCTCGCTGAAGCACAGTAATGTAACTCATGGGCTGCTCAACAGTCTGTATAATGAATCTGAGGTCTTCATCGGAATATGAGGCCTCCAGTCCCAGGAGACTCCTGAGCTGGCGTTGCGTGGCCAGATCAAGATATTTCCGCAAAGGAGAGGTCAGGGTGACGTAGACGTCCAGTCCAACACCTGTGTGGGGTTCAGGCTCAATCCCTATGATGACCCGGCTCAAGAGCCTCCTCTGCATCCAGTTTTGATAGAGTGTTCCACCACCTTCGTCAATGAGACGTCCACGGGGTTCCAGTTGTGACCTGAAGATGGTTGATTGTCCCTGGTCTCGGAAGAATCGGCCTGCCAGCCAATTGGCCAGGATCATACATTCAGACACCATGAAGCGACTGGGGCTTTCTCGATTTATCTGAGTTACGGAGATCTCTCTGTTGCTGTCTATCCAGACATTCATCTCGGGAAGGGTGAGTTGAATGGCTCCGGCATTCAAACGGAACCTGCGAAATTTCTGGGCCACCTCAAAGATTGCTGAAAGCTTTGAATCCTGATCTACCATTAAGTTAGCATCATAATAGGTCATCTGTCGGTTTACCCGGATGATACTCGGAAAGATTTCGTACTCCAGTACCCTTGCCGAATTGTCAAGACGGGCCGTTATAGTTATGGCCAAGCGATTTTGCCCATCCTTCAGGCTGCAGAGGTTTTCTGTCAGAGGCCGGGGGAGCATGGGCATGCGCTTATCGGGCATATAGATGGAACTGCCCCGGGCCAGGGCCTCTTCGTCCACTGCACCCTGCTTTTCCAGGAAGTGTGATACATCGGTTACGTGTATCCAAAGCCGAAACCCATCTCCTTCGGGCTCAATACTGATGGCATCGTCAAAATCGAGCGTACCCTGGCCGTCAATCGTGATGGTTGAGAGCTCTGTAAGGTCTCGTCGTTTTCCATCCGGCTTGACCTCTGTTTTCTTGTCGTCAAGCTCCTTTACGGCCTCTGTGACTTCAGGGGGGAAGGTATCAGATATCCCGAATCTATGGAGGTTCAGGTTTTCATCATGGTTCCAAATCCCCAATTTGACCAGGAGGTGAAAAGGACCGTCCTTTGGGTCCAGACCAGACCGTGAAACGATCTCCTTACCGATGTTGTACTGGGGGCTGTCTTTTCCGAAGAGATAAAATGACTTCAGTATTTCAATAATCTCTTCTTTGTTGGATGGGGCTGACGGATGTGGACTCTCCAGGACCTCCTTTATCCACCTGCTTCCTTCCTCCATGGTATGGGCCTTTCTGGCTTCAAGGGCTGCTTGGGCTGCAATCTGGGCTACCCGTTCGGGGCTGTTGGGGGAAAATCGATGGGTGTCAAACTTGAAATAAAGACGATCCTCAAAAAGCGCCCGCATGACTGCTGAGGTATGGTCACTGGAGATTTCGCCATCAAAGGAGAATTCTGCCATGGTCTGCGGATCAATCCATGTGGCCTCCGCGTGAAGCACCTCCCAGAGTGCTTCAACGTCTATTTGCTTCTGTAACTTCCTTCTCCTTACCACTGTGGTCTTGAGAAGATTGACTAAAGCGTCTCTACCAGTCCTGGGATCAAGGCGATCACTGCTGACATGTGCCAGCCGTTTTTCTGCGTGGCTTACCTCGCGGTTGTGCTCGGTGAGCATACGAAGCTTTTGATTCTTGTTACCCAAGACCACAGCGCAAACAATCTGCTTGCGATCAATATATTCAACGATAGTTCCTGGTTCCATAACGTCTCGTAATTTCTATCCGCCTACGGCGGAAAATCCTAGGTTTTTTGGAAGGGAACTAAATTCTATCAATGGGGTTGATAAAAGTCAACAAAGCGTCTTCAGTGGAAATCATTTTGACTCTTGTTCTTCTCTCTGTTAGCAATAGAATTTGTTGTGTTTATTGAGTTCATGATGAAATCATACCGCATTCTTAAATCCTACTTTGTGGAAAAAAGGGCTGTTATCCTTCTTGGCCTTTTTTCTCTGTTTGTGGTTGACATCCTCCAACTCCTTGTCCCTCGCGTCATCAAATGGGCTGTGGATGACTTTGCGATCTGTTGCGTCACGGCCGCAAATCTCCTTCGGTATGCCCTGTACATTGTAGGCATTGCCCTGTTGATTGGCATATTTCGCTTTGTGTGGCGGCGCTGTCTTATAGGAACCTCGCGACGGGTGGAGGAGGGGATACGAAACCGCCTCTTTTTCCATATCCAGACCCTTTCTGCAGGCTATTTTGACAAGACCAAAACCGGGGACCTCATGGCCCATGCCACCAATGACATCCTGCATGTCCGTATGGCCGTTGGCATGGGGATGGTGGCCCTAACAGATGCAGTGGTTCTTGGCCTGGCCGCCATTGGTTTTATGCTGTACATCAACGTGACCCTGACTCTATTCGCCCTGCTGCCCATGCCGATCATTGTTGTATTGGCCCGTGTGTTGAGCAGGCGCATGCACAGCCTGTACAGGGAGGTTCAGGCCTCCTTTGCCGAGATAACCGAGGTGGTCCGGGAGCGTTTTGCCGGCATCCGGGTGGTCAAGGCTTACAATCGGGAGGGGGCGGAAGCCGAAAGACTTTCGGATATCTCAAAGGACTATCTGGGTAAGAATCTTCGGCTGGTCCGGGTTACAGGTCTTTTTTTCCCAGGCATGATCTTTTTTTCCAACATCAGCTTAGCCCTGGTGCTCTATCTGGGTGGGCGCCAGACAATCGATTTTACCATCACGCCGGGGGATTTTGTAGCCTTTATCAGCTACCTGGGTCTTCTTACCTGGCCCATGATGGCCATGGGATGGGTTATGAACCTGATCCAGCGAGGAGCTGCTTCTCTTGATAGGATAAACGTAATCCTGCAAACCAGGCCTGAAATTGTGAGCCTGGAAAGGGAAAGCCCCGTAAAAACGCTTAAAGGGGATATTCTATTTGATCAGGTGGGTTTAAGGTACAGGCCAGGGCAGCCCTCTGTCCTTTCAAAGATCTCATTTTCAGTGGCATCAGGCCAAACCCTCGGTGTGGTCGGCCCAACAGGAAGCGGCAAAACCACACTGTGCCACCTGATTTCAAGGCTTCTTGACGCTACAGAGGGAGGTCTTTTGATTGACGGGATGGATATCCGCCAGATACCCCTTGAAACCCTGCGAGGCCACATGGCGGTGGTGCCCCAGGATGCGTTTCTGTTTTCCGGAAGTATCCGGGATAATCTCTGCTTCGGCAAGGAAAATGCCTCTGATGAAGAGATCATACAGGCAGCGCGCGCAGCCCACTTACATGACACCATCATGCGGTTTCCCGATCAATTCGATACACTCATTGGAGAAAAAGGGGTCACGCTCTCGGGCGGTCAAAAGCAGCGCCTTGCTCTGGCAAGGGCCCTTCTTATCTCAGCACCTATCCTTATCTTGGATGATCCCATGAGTCAGGTGGATACAGAGACGGCTGCGACTATCCTGGCCAGTATCCGAGACATTTCCTTTGAGCGGACTACGGTGATCGTCTCTCACAGGCTCAGCCATGTGCGACACGCTGAGCTGATTATCGTGCTGGAAAGAGGGCGCATAACCGAGGCTGGCACCCATGACGAACTAGTGGCCCTGGAGGGATATTACAGCAGGACGTATCGCTGGCAGGAGATTGAGGAAGGATTGGATGATGCGACGTGACTACGGATATTTTGAAGAGGATCAACTGGGCAAGCCGTACGATCTTAGATTGCTCAGAAGGCTTTTTCCGTATATCCGCCCATATAGTCTGTTGTTCTTGGTTTCCATTGGGCTCGTTACAGCCATTACGGTCCTGGACCTGGCGCTTCCTTATCTGACCAAGGTGGCTATTGACCGCTACATCGTGCAGGACGTCGTGGATGATAAGCCCGGAACCTCCCCGCAACAACGGTTCTACGCGGCTGACCTGCGGAGGCCGGGGATCGAAATGGTGGTCAGCCGGTATCCCTCGTTATTTGAGATCCAATGGCCCCATGCAAGGATTCGCTACGAGGATCTTTCTGAGCTGAACAAGGCCGACCTTGCGGATCTTCGGAGGGGGGATTATGCCGGAGTTGCCCGCATTGCGCTGATCTTTATTGGCGTTGTCGTTTGCCATTTTGTTTTCAGCTTCGGTCATGTGATCATTATGGAATATGCGGGACAAGCTATTATGCACGACCTGAGACTAACCCTTTTCAGGCACATCCAGGGGCTTTCCATGGCGTTTTTTACCAGAAATCCGGTAGGACGCCTGGTGACCCGCATGACCAGTGATGTTCAGAACATGCACGAATTTTTTACTTCTATTATCACGGTACTTTTCAAAGATATCTTTCTTATCCTTGGCATCACTGTTGTACTTCTGCTTATGAACTGGCAACTTGCTCTGATCTGTTTCTTAATGCTTCCGTTCATATTTCTGGCTACAGCGTGCTTCAGCCGCCTGGCAAGGGATGTCTTTCGGGAACTCAGGGTTAAGATAGCTGAGATCAACACAAGGCTTCAAGAGACCATTGATGGCATTCGTATCGTCCAGTTGTTCTTGCAGGAGAAGAAAAACTACGAACGCTTTCGCAAGCTCAACCACGAAAATTACCTGGTCGGAATGCGCCAGATCAACATATTTGCGGTGTTTATGCCTGTTATCGAGGTCCTGAGCTCGGTTACCACAGCGCTGGTCATATGGTATGGGGGCGGACGTGTGCTGGTAGAAACTCTCAGCCTTGGCGCCCTGGTCGCCTTCATTGCCTACATGAGGATGTTCTTCCGGCCTATTCGAGATATTGCGGAGAAGTACAACATCATGCAGTCAGCCATGGCTTCATCTGAGCGGCTTTTCCTCCTTCTTGACAGTCAGGAGCGGATTGCCGATGCCAAGATCTCAAGGCGCATGCCGGACAAAGAAGGCACGATTTCCTTTGGTAACGTCTGGTTTTCCTATTTGGGGCGTGACTGGGTCCTGAAGGATATCTCATTGACCGTTCGGCCTGGCGAGACTGTGGCCATTGTGGGGCCGACCGGGGCGGGTAAATCGACTCTCATCCACCTTCTTGAACGGTTCTATGATCCGATCAAAGGGAGCATCAATCTTGGCGGGGTTGATATACGCCTAATCCCAAGAGCCTTCCTGCGCGCTCGCATGGCCTTGATCACTCAGGATGTGTTTCTGTTTGCAGACACTGTACGGAATAACATTACTGTAGGAAACCCCCGCCTCCCGCATGATCGCTTGCATGAGATTGTTGCAGCGTGCAATCTTGACCGGTTGATTCAACGCCTTCCTCACGGGTTCGATACTGTGTTGACCGAGGCCGGCCGCACCCTGTCAAGCGGTGAGCGTCAATTGGTGGCCTTTGCCCGTGCCCTTGCCCGCGATCCTGAGATTCTGATCCTTGATGAGGCGACCTCTAGCGTGGATACGGAGACGGAACGCTTGATCCAGGAGGCAACCGTGAGAGTAATGCAAAATCGCACGGCCATCGTGGTGGCCCATCGGCTTTCCACCATACGGCATGCCGACCGTATCATCGTCCTTCACAGGGGCCGTATCAGAGAGGTTGGCTCCCACGACGAACTGATAGCCAAACAGGGGTTGTACTATCAATTGTACCAGTGGCAAGGGGTATTATAACCTGGGCATGGAACTTAGCTCCGCTTCGCTCCGCAATTGGAATAATGGAATGATGGAATGATGGAATGATGGGTTAAGAGGAATGAGAACAATTAAGAAATGATTCTTTTCGGCTTTTCATCCCCAACATTCCATTATTCCACTATTCCATCATTCCTTTTCTGGGATTGCACCCAAGCTGATAAAGTGCTATAATTTCACTATGTTGTAGAAATTCCGAGACGTTCAATTAGCGCAGTTTGAATAGAGCCTGCTCAGCGGCATTTACGATCGGGTAGATAATGGGCGAGCTGGTAAGGGCCGGATGGGTGCCCATCTGGAAGGTAGTGACCTGATCCGCTGTCATTTCGTTCTGTATCGCAGCAGCGATAATATTTGCCATTTCACCCGTTGTCACACCGCCTGAGATCTCTCCGCCGATGAGCTTCGCGGTCTTTTTGTCAAATATTAGTTTTATCTTTAAATCTTTTGCATTGGGCATCGAGGCAGGATGTTTATCGGGCGCTTGTGCCTCACCGATGCTGATGTCAAACCCGGCCTCCCTTGCTGCTTTCTCAGTGAGCCCCGATGTCGAGAGGGCGAAATCGCCAAAGGCGGTGGAGAACACCCCGATTACCCCTATATTCTTCCTTTTCAGCTCAAAAACATTGGCACCGGCGATCCTGGCCTCAATAGTCGCTATGGAAGCGAGCCGTAGCCCTGATGGCTTCTTGGTGAAGAAGGAGAACTTCTCGGCACAGTCCCCGCAGGCAAAGATATGCTCATCGCTTGTCCTCATATATTCATCGACCCAGATTCCCCTTTGCTCACCAATCTTCAGATCCATTTTTTTGGCAAGCTCCGTATTGGGCACGGCGCCGATGCCGACGATCACAGCATCCGCCTTTAGCTTTTCGCCGTCTTGAAGCTCCACTGAGTTGACCTTGCCATCTCCGAGGATGGCACGCACGCCGTTGTTGGTGATGATCTTTATTCCGCGTTCAGCGAGCTTATTTTCTGCCAGGATGCAGAATTCCTCGTCAACCGCAAGAAGAAGGCAATGGGGCAGGATCTCGACCATAGTCACATTCACGTCCCCTATCTTCTTGCATTCGTCGGCCATTTCGGCACCGATGAAGCCTCCGCCAATGACAACTATCTCTTTAGCCTTGCCTAACACCTGCTGCATCCCCGCGAGGTAGTCCGCATCCTTCCATACGAGGAAAACATTTTCCAGTTCGATGCCAGGTATCGGAGGACGCAACGGCAGAGAACCGATCGCAAGGATTAGCTTCTCATAGCCGACGGTTTCACCGCCCGAGGTGGTCAGGGTCTTCGCCGCCCGATCCACAGAGCTTGCTTCATCGACGATAAAGTCGATGCCATTATTGGAAAGGAGGGCATCAGGGATAATGTTCTTATCGGGAGAACCCACAGTCCCGAAGATGTACGGGATGCCACAGACCACCATAACCCTTTTTTCCTTTCGAATAAGCAGGATGCTGGCATCCTTGTAGTGCCTCCTAACTGTTATTCCCGCAACAGGACCAGCAACGTTCCCTCCCACGATTACTACATCTGCCTTTTTCACGTTTAAATTCCTATTGTCCTTTTAGTGTCCTGGAAAACCCCGTCCTTTGGGCGGTCTTATAGCTTGGCCTCTCTCCATCTTTGGCCTACCGGTTTCTCAGTACCCAATATTTCCTTCCTCATCTTTTCTATGCCTATCCTTTTTACAAAGGGTCTGAGTCTCTTTTCATGGGGAAGGGCATTTTGCTCATAATAGTCAAGTATCTTTCCCACCAGTGGAACCACATTCTCAGGGTCTAACATTTCAGCCAATGTTTCCCCCTTAAAGGCAGGCCAAGTACCGCGTCCACCTACCAGGATAGTAAAACCCTTTTCTTTCGCATATATGGCAGAAATCGGGCAGGTGTTGATGCCCCTTCCACACATCTTGCACTTTTTCCTATTAATGACAGCCTTCATATTTCCATTTATGGTGATAGCGTCCATGAGACAGGTCTCTACACATTTACCACAACCATCACATTTTTCCACATCTACAATGGGATATGCCCTTCCTATGATACCTATATCATTAAAGTATGGTCGGGTACACGGAAAGGGGCAACCACTCATCGCTATTTTCACAGCCCCTGGGAGCTCCAGTTCCCCATATTTTTTGTCCAGGTCTTCCGCCAGACCTGTGATATTTTGGACGCAGTTCTTACATCTCTCACCCACACAACAAACGATATTCCTTACCCTGAAGCCAGCAGAACCTCCTCTAAGACCAACCTCCTCTAACTTTTTTAATGCCTCGTCAACATGACTCTCTTCAATGTCAAAAAGCAAGACCTCCTGCCTTACGGTAAGATGTATTTTGCCGGAGCCGTAACTGTCAGCGATCTCTCTAAGGGCGGCAAACTGGCTGACGTCGAGCGAGCCCGCACAAGTACGGACCTTAATTTCATATTTTCCATCCTGCTTCATCAAATACGGTCTTTTCATTTTTACTTCTCCTTATTACCTAATCGGATTGTCGATTGTCGATTGTCGATTGTCGATTGTTTTTTCAATCATCAATCATCAATCATCAATCATCAATCATCAATCATCAATCATCAATCATCAATCATCA
>DAOVOU010000138.1 GCA_030629475.1 Desulfobacterales bacterium
CTTGCCTCCTTCTCCCCAGGCCTCCTCAAAAGAACGCGCCTCAATAAGGGCATTGCCGGGGTAGAAGGGGGCAAGCCCTTTACAGTGTTCATTGGCCTGAGAAAATGGAATGGTGCCGGGGAAAATGTGACCGTCCTTTCCAGTCTGGCGAACCTTTCAGACGTGACCACCAGGTTTGTAACAACGGCTGACCCTGAAGAGGCTCAGGATCTGCACCAAGGCGGCCCACCAGCGCAAGTAAAAAGGCTTCATTACGTCCTGAAAGTATTCTGGGAGACAGAAAGGGATCAGCTTGGCGACTATGTCCTCATTCCTCTTGCTCAACTGGAAAGGGCTGGCGAAGAGATAACGCTTTCGGAACACTTTGTTCCCCCATGCCTGACCATTTCAAGCTCAGGGCTTCTCGTGAAGCTTGTCAAGGAAATAAGAGATGAGATCGCGGCTCGCGGCCACCAGCTTGAATCGTATAAACGTGAAAGGGGCATTCACACGGCCGAGTTTGGGGCAAGAGACATGGTCTATCTTTTGGCCCTGAGATCCCTTAACCGTTATGTCCCTCTTCTTTTTCATCTGACAGAATCCCAACAAGTTCACCCTTGGACGGTGTACGCCATCTTGAAACAGTTGATCGGGGAACTCTCTTCTTTTTCAGAACGTGTCAATGTGATGGGAGAACTTGAAGATGGAACCCGTCCTCTTTCCAACTATGATCACCGATGCCTGTGGGAATGTTTTTCAGGCGCTCAGGCCCTGGTCACACAACTTCTGGATGAGATTACAGCCGGGCCGGAATATATGATCCTGCTTGCATACGATGGAACCTATCATGCGGCCGAACTGTCTCCGACGATCTTTGAAGGGCGGAACCGTTTCTACCTGGTTTTTGAAACCGAAGGGGACCCACAGTCCGTGCTTCAATCCCTGGAGACCATGGCTAAATTAGGCTCGCGGGAATCTTTGCCTATTCTTATCGCCCGTGCCCTTCCCGGGATAAGGTTGGAGCACCTTCCAACACCGCCACAAGAATTGCCGCGTCGGGCTAACTCTATTTATTTCCGGATTGACCACCACAGCGATCAGTGGGCCCAGGTGGAACGGGGGCACAACATCGCTCTGTACTGGGACGCGGCCCCGGAGGATCTAAAGGTGGAACTGATGATTGTGGGGAGATCTTAGACATGCGCTTGACTGACTGTTTTATGGAACTTGTTGCCTATGTCGCCTATTTTTTGAAGACCGTGGCTAAAAAACAACCACCCTTTGATCAAGTGAAGGCCGATATCCAGCGCTTGATCTCGGAGAGTGAAGACCGCCTGAGAAATGGATCTTTTCCCCAGGAGGATTATGACCTGGCGCGTTTTGCCATTTGTGCGTGGGTTGATGAAGCCATTCTGAGCTCTTCATGGAACGAGAAAGGCCGGTGGCAGGGAGAACAACTCCAGCGTCTTTACTATCAGACGGCCGACGCTGGCGAGATTTTCTTTGATCGCTTAAACGCCCTCGGTCCCCATCAAAGAGATGTCAGGGAAGTCTATTATCTCTGTCTCGCCATGGGTTTTATGGGCCGCTATTGTCATGAGGGAGACGAATATCTCCTGGAGCAGTTGAAGACATCGAATCTGAAAGTGCTCACGGGCAGCTCGGTGGGGCTTCCCTCACTTGAGAGGGGCGAGCTTTTTCCAGAGGCGTATCCTGTTGAATCAGACGAAGTTGGTCCCCAAAAAGCAGGGTTTCGCCTCTCCACTTTTACCCTGCTTTGTCTCGGCGCTCCCGTGGCCCTTTACTTGGTCTTGTTTTTGATTTACCGATTTGTTTTGAACAATATCGGAGAAAATATTTTGCTGAAATAGGACTGTGCGCAACCTATTGACATTATAGCACTTTATCAGCTTTGCTTCAATCTCAAGAAAGGAATACTGGAATAATGGAATAATGGAATAATGTACCTGCCCGCCATTGCGATGTATGTCGGCATTTAAGCTGTATGCAGGCGGGTGGCGATAGCAGGCGGGGAAGATAAAAAGACCAATCCACCTGATGCGGACTTAAACCCAATATTCCATCATTCCAGTATTCCAGTATTCCAATTGTGAGCGGAGCGAACCAAGTTCATCACGGTGCCGTAAATGAAAGAGTTCTTTTTGAAGATTCTAAAGGTCTTCCTTATCATCGGAGCCATTTTACTTGGTTTCCTTCTGGTTTTTGGGATCGTCCTATTCATTGATTGGCCGTGGTGGGTAGGCCTTTTCATCTTACTGGGCCTCGTGGGTTTAGGTCTCGGTTTGGTCTTTATCAGAAAGATATGGCTCAGGCGTCGGGAACAGCAGTTTGTTGACCAGATCATTGAGCAGGACGATTCCTATCTGAAGACCATGGGGTATAAAGACAGGGAGCGTTCACAGGAGCTTCAGGATCGTTGGAAAGAGGCCATGGATGCCTTGAGGGGTTCTCACCTCAAGAAGTACGGCAACCCTCTTTATGTGCTTCCATGGTATCTGGTGATCGGAGAGAGCGGTTCAGGCAAGACCACGGCGATTAAAAGCGCCCGTCTTTCTTCCCCCTTTGCAGATGTTAGCCGAATTTCCGGGATTTCCGGCACAAGGAATTGTGATTGGTGGTTTTTTGAACAGGCCGTTTTAATCGATACAGCCGGAAGGTATGCCATTCCCGTAGACGAAGGCCGTGACAAGGACGAATGGCAAAAGTTCCTCACTCTTTTGGCCAGGTATAGAAAAAAGGAGCCTCTCAACGGCCTGGTTGTGACCATCGCGGCCAATAAACTGCTTGAGTCCGGGTCCGAAGCCCTGGATGAAGATGGTCGAAGCATTCGTCGTCGCATTGATCAGTTGATGCAGGTTCTGGGAGCAAGGTTTCCGGTATACGTCCTTGTGACCAAGTGCGACTTGATTCAAGGGATGACCCAATTTTGCGATCATCTTCCGGAAAAGGCCCTTGACCAGGCTATGGGGCTGATCAACCACGATCTCTCAACAGATGTAGCTGCCTTCCATAATCGCGCCATGCATACAATCGGGGAGCGCCTGAGAGATCTCCGGCTCCTCCTTTTCCACAAGTCCGAGTCCAGGGGTGCCGAACAGGGCTTTGATCCGGGTCTCCTTCTTTTTCCTGAAGAGTTTGAAAGATTGAACCCCGGCCTTGACGCCTTCATCAAAGGGACTTTTCAGGAGAATCCCTACCAGGAGACCCCCATTCTGAGAGGCATTTTCTTTAGCAGTGGACGACAGGAGGGGAGCCCGTACTCCCACTTTTTGCAGGCCCTGGGGCTTATAGAAG
The DNA here is from genome assembly GCA_030629475.1 of Desulfobacterales bacterium. Lineage (GTDB taxonomy): Bacteria > Desulfobacterota > Desulfobacteria > Desulfobacterales. Next base: position 3,295 of record DAOVOU010000138.1, read on the forward strand.
AGAGAGAGGTTCTGCCGGGAACGAGCAAGGGCTTGTTTCTGCACGAGTTTTTTGGACGAATTCTACCCAAGGACAGAGGTCTGTTTGCTCCCACCCGCCGTGCCCTTGAGTGGAGCCGGCTGACGAGAAATCTTGGTTTGACTTCATGGGTTGCTGTAGGAGTTGCCATTTGTGGCCTGCTGAGCTTTTCCTTTGTAAAAAACCTTAGAACCCTGAGGGAGGTCTCTCATGAATTTGCAAGACCTCCCGTGTTACAAGGAGAAGTTCTGACAGATGTGATCATCATGGATCACTTTTGCCAGGCGATCTTGAAAGTACAAGAACAGAATCGCGACTGGTGGATCCCCAGGTTTGGGTTGAATGAAAGCAAAGAGGTTGAGATTCAACTCAAGGACAAGTATTGCAAACAGTTTCGAGGCGGCTTCCTGGTCTCCTTTGATAAAGAGATGGCAAACAGGATGACGAACTTCTCTGGTTCCACGCCTGACAAAGTCATTGCCCAATACGTGGCCCACCTTGTGAGACGGATCAATCTTTTGCATGCCCGTCTTGAAGGCGAAACGTTTGAAACGCTTCAAACCAGGTCACAGCCATCTTATGAACCTGTGCTGTTAATGGTTGACCAAAACCTCATACCTGAGATCAGAGAAAAGTTGGCCAACCTGTACCTTTACTATCTGGTCTGGCGATCGGACTCCGCCGGCCTCAACCAGGAGATGAATGACCTCCAGGTTTGGCTAAAGCATATCTTGACCCTGGAGGGTGCCAATCTCAGGTGGCTTGTGTCATGGGTCAACGCGGACGAGTCCCTCTCTCATGTGAGCCTGGAAGATTTTTGGGGGGGAAGCCTACCGGTTTCGGATGAGACAGGCGTGTTGCCTGCCTTTACCCGCAAAGGAAAGGAGCAGATCGATTCATTTCTGAACGAAATGGAATCCGCCCTTCCTGATCCTCTCATCGTTGCAGGTCAAAAATTGGAATTTCAAGCGTGGTATCGCAAGGCATATTTTCAAGCCTGGCGCGATTTTGGGGTTGTTTTTCCAAGAGGCGTTGAAAGGCTTAAGGACAGAGAAGAGTGGCAACGGGTGGCCGCAAGGATGGCAACTGATCAAGGGCCGTATTTTGCGATCCTGGATACGATGGCAGCGGAGTTGGAACCCTTGGGGAAAGATAAAGACATGCCTTCCTGGATCGGGCTGGTTTATGAATTCCAGGCCACCAGGGCCCAGGCAGCCAAACTGGAGGCTTTTGAGGGCAAAAGCGCTCTGGCAAAGGCTACAAAGAAAGGGAAGAGTCTTATCGCAAAGCTGGAAAGGAAAGTGAGCAAAGTCGACACCCAAAAGACTCTGGAGGCTCGGTTGAAGGCTGCAAAGGCATTTCGGGAATATGAAAAGGCTTTGGTTGAAATCATACCGGCATCTACCTCCGGAACGGTGGCATACCAGATGGCTACCCAGGTGTATGGCGAAGATCCAGCTACCAGCAGGTCTCCTTTTTTTGTGGCCCGCACGGCCGCTGACAAGCTCAAGGCTTTGATGGTTGGCGGCAAGTCTGTTGACAAGTTCTTTTGGAAAGTGATGGTCGGACCCCTGGATTACTTATGGGCCTTTGTACGCACGGAGACCGCCTGCCATCTCCAGGACCTCTGGGAGAAGGAGGTCTTGGTGGAGATTCAAGGGGTCTCTGATCAAAAGACTGTAAACCGGCTCCTTTTGGGTCAGGACGGATATGCCATGAAATTCATCAAGGGCCCGGCCGCACCATTCGTCAACCGAAGCCTGCGAAGAGGCTATCATGCAAAGAAAGTGCTGGGTGCAGTGATACCTTTTGAGGACGCCTTTTTTTCTTTCCTCACAAAAGGGGCCAGAACCGTAAAACCTGTCAGAGACAATTACGTCGTCTCGATCAAGGGGCTACCTACCGATACCAATCCGGGGGCCAGGGTAAGGCCCCATGCTACCCGCCTCGAACTTCAATGTGCGGCTGAATCCCAGAAGCTGATCAATCTCAATTACCCGGTGAGAAAGACCTTTAATTGGTCCCCTGAGACCTGTAATGACGTCATTTTTGAGATTGAGGTGGGCGATCTTGTTTTGACCAAAAAATATACGGGCTATCGAGCTTTCCCGAGGTTTTTGAAGGATTTCGGCGACGGGCAACGGACTTTTTATCGCAAAGAGTTCCCTAAAGAGGCGGCGGCCCTGAAGCGTCTGGGGATTAAACACATCAAGGTAAAATATCAGTTTAGAGGGCATGGACCGGTTGCGAAACTGGTTGCGGCTTCCCCGGGAAGGGCGCCAAGGAATATCGCAAAGTGCTGGGATCAGTAGAATCCGCAAACTCCTGGCACTGGGCTGCCTGGGGTAAACATCCGGTGGCAACAGACTATTTTTGCCTCGGACTGAACTCGCCCCTGATAAAGGCTTTTTCTGATTGGATAGAAAAAGGATACCAAACCTTAGGTTCAAAACCAAGGGCTTCTTCTAAGCTCTGTTCCTGGCGTTTTTGGGCCAAGGGGCCTAAAAAAGAAACCCTTGTCTGTGGGGTGGGAAGGGATAGCAGCGACAGCCTTGGACGGCCATATCCCCTCATGATTATGGGAACCGGCCCCCTTGATGGGTGGGAGGATCACTGGGATCTTTTGCCCTTTGCCTGCGAAAAGACGTGGAGCCGGATAGAGTATCTGTCCGCCAAGAGATTTATCGATTTTAAACAGTTGGAAGAAGAGGTTCGCATCATAAAGCGACCTTACCCCCAATGGTCGGAATTTGTGTCTCAAAGAAGCAGCCTCGGGGAATCTTCGCCGACTTCTCACAATCCGAGGGCACTTGAAAACAAGGCTGCGAGTCTGTCAGCAGAGACAGATTTTTTTGTTCCACTCGACGATGGACCATCTAATGACCACCTGGCTGTGGCAGGCCTTTGGCACTTTTTTCTGAAGGCTCAC
>DAOVOU010000019.1 GCA_030629475.1 Desulfobacterales bacterium
ATTTGAAAGACAAGACCTCAAAGAATCTGCTCGCTATCTCCTCCACATGCTAAGTGTGGCTGGCATGTCACTCGATGATGTTAAGGACGGAAACTGGACACGAGTTTCGGACAAGAAGCTGATGGAGAGCATAAACAAACATGCTGCCGAGGCATGGCTGGATCAGGTCATCGCCTATTGCGTGCAGGAGAAAATGACAGTGCCGGTCTGTCAGGATGATGCTGAGGTGTTGAGCGATGCCATCCTTGCAGGATATCCGAAGACAAACCATTTGGTCCTCACAACTGACTTTGTTGACAAGCGCAGGAAGCTGTACAAAACAATCAATAAAGTGGGCGTAGCCATTGACTGCTCTGTGCCAAAAGGTGACAGGGCAGCAGACAAGCGCCAACAGCAAGAGGCCTTGAAAGGTTACATGAAAGAGACCTTAAGCAAGGCCGGAAAAACCATGGCGCCTGGCGGGTTTGAGGCACTGTATGAGAAAATCGGCCCCGACATGCGCAGCTTCCGGAATGAGCTGGAGAAGTTGATCGCCTTTGTGGGGGACCGGAAGGAAATTTTACCTTCAGACGTTGAAAGAGTCTCAAAGAGAACCAGGCAGGACCCTATCTATGAGATGACCAATGCCATTGCTGAAAGGGACACAATCAGGGCCCTATTTTTTCTGAACAGCCTTTTGAAAAACAACTTTGTCCCGCTTCAGGTGCTTGCAGCTCTAACCAACCAGATGAGGAAGTTGATCCTGGCCAAAGATTTCATTCATGGCAGGCATGGCGGCGGCTGGAGGCAGGATCTAAGCTACGCGGCTTTCCAGAAAATCATATTGCCGGAGCTTGAAAAGCGCGAACTAGACTTTTTGACCAGCAAAGCACACCCCTTTGCTATTTACATGACGCTCAAGCAATCAGGCAACTATACCTTTAAAGAGCTCATCAGGACGCTGGAGATCCTCCTTGAGGCTGACATTCGACTGAAGCGTTCCGGCCAGGATGGCAAGATGGTGATAGAACATGCCATCCTGCGTATCCACGGTGCCTAAGGCCCCATGGTTGGTTAACCACTTAACCGTCTTCCGGATATATCTCTCTGTAACGCATCTCCCTTTCAATATCTCTGATTTTCTTGGACAACAACTCTATCATCTCCCTGTCCAGATTCAAGAATTGAACAGCTACACTTTCTAATTTTTTTGCCATTCGACCACCGACCGGCAAGATCTTTACGACTTGTGCCCTTAAATCAAAACCTTGTTCGTCTACTTGCAAGATTAACTTGAGCATTTCTTCGGCTTTATTGCCGCACGGCTGAATGCCCTTTCCCAATGAGGTGATTCTGCGTCACCAGCGCGCTGTATGCCGCCAGGGGATGGCGCAGCACCCACATAAGGTTTCAGCGCAATAGTGACATTTTTTTGACGGCATAAGACAGAACACTAACTGAGACCTTCAACAGAACGTTCAGTATGTGAAGGTCAACCTTCCCGGGGGGTTTCAAAAATACGTGTTTGTCAGGGTCGAGCTTCGATTGTTACTCTTGAACTCTGGTATGAATATTGCTGTACCCCACATAAGGATACTACATAATCTTCGCTCTTCCTAAAGGATCTGGATCGTTTTACTATGGATAAGAACCAAAAAAATACGGAACCTGCTGATTCAAAGAAAGCCACACAGAGTCCAGCTCCATTGAGAGTCGGTGAACTGTTAATCAAAGAGGGACTCGTGACACAGGAGGATGTCGAGAAAGCACTTGCCATTCAAAGGCGTGAAGCAGAAATACGAACACTCCCCTTGGGCCAGATTCTTGTCAAAATGGGGGCGTTACCAGAATCTAACCTGGAAGACGTCCTCAACCATCCTGATCTAAGAAAAAATATAGGTGCATCAGCCGTGGAGAAAGGGCTGATTAGTAAGAGCCAATTGGAATCCTGTTTAAAAAAGAAACAACCGCATCAGCTTATCGGCGAGGTGCTTATAGAGGAGGGGTTAGTTCACCCTGACGACTTAGGGAGACTCTTAAAGGAACAGATCAACGCTCCAATGTTTGGAGAGCTGGCGGTAAGACTAAGATTGATCAGTGAAAAGGATTTTGAGGGCGCTCTGAGAATTCAAAAATCCTATCGTGCATTAGGTGAAATTCTTTGCGATTTAAACCTCGTCACCCCCCTTGACCTAAACTATGTTCTAAACAAGTATAATAAACAGATGGAGATCGGTGAGATTCTTTTAACGCTGGGCTACATAAACAAGGAACAACTCAATGTCGCCCGTCAGGAACAGAACTACAGCACAGACTCTCTGGGGGACATACTGATACGAAAAAAGTTCGTCACTCAGCAACAGCTCTTATCGGCTCTGGCCAGACAGCACAATATCCCTTTTAAGAGCCTGGAAGGATTCGCGTACAGTGAACAGGGAAAAGATGCCTGTGCCCGTATTATCAGCCAAAAATATGCTGAAAAGCACCTGATTCTGCCAATCACATTAGAAGGTAACAATCTGACCCTGGCCATGTTTAAACCGGAATATATGCAAGCCGTATACGAGCTAAAGGCTATGTACAGTCATCTTAGTATATCGTGCATACTCATAACAATGGAAAAATTTGAGGAACTTTTTTCGATCCTTTACAGCAAGCACCTCAGTGGTACGACGTCATTGGATGATGAAGAGGAAATAGAGACTCATGAAGCTGAAGTCGATTTCATGGAGCTTAACCTTGAAGAAGGGATTCAAGGAAGGGATGGAGAGGAACCTGTTTACGGGGCTCTGGATATCGAAGCTGAAGAGCTGGTAAATTTTATCATCAAATACGGCATTATGAATGGCGCAAGCGATATTCACATTGAGCAGGATCGGAAGGACGTAAAACTCCGTTATCGATTAGACGGTGTTCTGCGAGAGGCGACCATACCATGGCTGAAACGAAAACTCCGAGAAAAAGTCGCTGGTGTTGTTTCCCGCATCAAGATCATGTCAAACCTTGATATTGCTGAAAAACGGCTACCGCAAGACGGCGTTTTCCGAATAAACTATTACGATAAAGAAAAAGAGGAGAAAGTGGACCTTGATTTCAGGGTCGCCACATGCCGTGCTATTGTAGGAGAAAATGTAACGATCCGAATCCTTGACCCCCGCAAGGCCAACGTTGGCCTTGAAAATTTGAACCATTCCCCTCATGTTCTGGAACCGTTTAAAATACTCCTTAAAAGCTCTGCTGGGATGATCCTGGTGTGTGGGCCCACAGGAAGCGGGAAGTCTTCAACATTATATGCTGCTCTGCAATACATATATAATCCAGGTATAAAAATCATAACCGCGGAAGACCCCATCGAATATGGCTTCCCCGGTGTCATGCAAACCCAGATACTCCCCAAAATCAATCTCACCTTTTCAAGGCTCTTGCGGGCCTTTCTCAGGCTTGACCCTGATGTGATACTCGTGGGTGAGATGCGTGATGAGGAAACAGCAAATATCGGCTTTGACGCCGCTCAAACCGGACATCTTCTCCTGAGTACCCTTCATACCAATGATGCTGTAAGCTCTGTCTCACGTCTCCTTGATCTTAATGTGGAACATGGCCAGATAGCCTCCTGCCTGATGTGTGTTCTTGCCCAAAGACTGGTACGGAGAATCTGTCCTTCTTGTATTCAAGAATATGTCCCGGGCGATGATGAGTGGGGCATGCTCTTTAAGAGATATCCTTCCCATCTGAGGTTTTTTAGGGGGCAGGGTTGTGACGCATGCAACTTTACGGGATATAAAGGACGCACTCTCCTTTCGGAGATTTTTGTTGTAGACAAGGAAATTGCCCAGGCCTTGAACAAAGGACTCGACGAGGACGGCATCAAAAAGCTAGCGATAGAAAGCGGCATGAAGACCATGCTTGATGATGGCCTGTTAAAGCTCAAACAGATAACCCTAACAGAAATTATCAGAATGGTACCTCACGATATGATAAAGGCGTTTCGATCAAGAAGTGACGCTCAGGACACGGCCGACTTTCTCATTGAGGGCATGTCGGGCGGTGGCGGACCCTCTATACAAGACGACGCATCGCCGGCCAGCGTTCATATATCCAATCCTGAAGCACAAAGCGCAATGGTCGATATCTTGCAGGCAAAATATGAGACACTCAAGGATCAAAACGGGGACACCTCCGGTACCATGGACCCAGTTCTGTTCAAAGAATTTATTACCGACAGCTTTTATCTGATCTGTGAAAAACATAGATGTAAAAGTGTGACCTTCAACATTGAAAACAAGGGAGGGAATACTCAGATTTCAGCTATCCCGAAGCCATAGGAGTTAGTTTTGTCAAGAAGTCACACAACCAGAACAATTACCATCACGAGCGGAAAAGGAGGGGTTGGAAAGACCAACATTAGTGTCAATCTGGCCCTCCACCTGGCAACATTGGGTTACCGGACATGCCTATTTGATGCGGATCTCGGATTGGCTAACATCAATATACTATTGGGACTGAATCCTGACCATGACCTTGAAGATGTGATTTCAAACCGCCACAGTCTTCAGGATATTATCATCAGAAACTATAACCAGATCGACATTATCCCCGGAAGCTCAGGTGTGGAAAAGATGGCCAACCTTGAGGGCGTTCAAGTGGAACAACTGATCCGGTCGTTTTCCGAACTCGACGCATACGACTTCTTGCTCTTTGATACATCAGCAGGTGTTTCAAGAAGCGTCATCGCCTTCTGTCTGGCTTCTTCCGAAGTCGTGCTGGTTATAACTCCCGAGCCCACCTCCCTGACTGATTCCTACGCCCTACTAAAGATACTTTCTCTCAACAGATTCAAAGGCAAAGCAAAGATTGTGGTGAATCAGTGTCAAAGTGTCTCAATTGCCAAGCTTGCCTACAATAAGTTCAAAGGGGCCGTACAGAAACATCTTGCCATGGATGTCATGCCACTTGGTATCATTATGCAAGATCAAAAAGTGTTGGAGGCAGTCGCAGCACAACAAGCGCTGATACTGCTCTATCCTAAATCGAACGCTTCCAGGTACATTAAAAATATTACGAAAAATCTTTTGAAAATTCCGCCGGAGGACTTAGAAATTTCCAGCATGATATCATTTTGGACAAAGTGCCTCCAGGTTATGAAAAGTCCTTTCTTGACTGTTTCCAAAAAAGGAAAAAAAGGAATTGAGCCTAAACCATCAACAGGACATCTGCAGAAAAGACCGTCGGGCCTCGCGCAAGAGACCGAACAAAAAAGTGTGCCAGAGGAATCGAAAGATCCAGGGGAGCCAGCTCAAGCCACACAAGAAGCTTCTGATGGACACCTCACCCAGCTACAGTGCCCTGCAAAAGGAGACCCCACTGTCAGAATACTTGATCCTTCTGAACCTGGAAGCATTGCGCACGCGGAACAGGATATCTTTGTGTTAATGCGCAAACTTGTTGACAGTGTCTCATCAGTTTCACAAGAACTCCAGTTGATTAGAAAAGCCATTCAGGAGCAAGGGGGAAATGGGCTTGAAGTGAACCGGTCAGTTGACCAGAGGTCTGAGGCTCTCCGGCCCAAACCAATAACCCTCGACTTTGACGCTTTTCTAAGACAGCGCGGCAAAAATGTAAGGAAAGAGGGCAATGAATAAGATCAAGAGGAATAAGAATAAGTTAGTAAAAAGGATTCAACAGATACCGACCCTTCCGATCATTTCCCAAAAAATCATGACAATAGTCGGAAACGAAAACGCCTCTTTTGAAGAGCTTGCAAGGATTATCGAAAAAGACCAGGCATTGGCCATTAAGATACTAAAAGTCGCAAATTCGGCATTTTACGGTTTCCTGAGCAGTATAAGCTCTCTTGAACACGCGTTGGTCATATTGGGTATTAATGAAGTGAAGTCCATCGTACTCGGTTTTTCTGTCCAAAATTTCTTTTCCCACAGTGAAAGCGATGCCTTCGACCGCACACGATTCTGGAAACATGCGATCATTTGCAGTCAGGTTGCCAAGTTATTGGGGAGACATTATAACATGCGAGATGATGACTCCCTCTTTCTTGCTGGACTGATCCACGATATGGGGAAGGTAGTCCTTGATGAATATTTTCATGAAGAGTTTCTGCAAATCATCAAACATGTCTGCTCGAACAATAGTACCTTCAGTGAGGCCGAAAGGGAGATACTTGGGACAACCCACTATCAAATCGCAGCAACACTCCTTAAACAGTGGGATTTCCCTGACAAGGTTATCATGCAGGTTTTATATCATCATGCGCCATGGTATGATGAAAACTATGGGACAAAATCTATCATTATATACCTTGCAAATATTTTCACAAAATTGTCAGGTTACTCATGCCATACAGATGAGAAGCAGATCGATCCCCATGCTTTTGCGAACTCATCAGAGATCGATTTTATCATCAAAAGTGGATTCGACCTTGATTACGAAACAATCAAAAACCTCACAAGTCACATCCGGGAATCTATATCAGTGGAGGGCGATAATATCATGAGACTCTTTGAATGACCATCCGATCGATTTGTGAATTCCACGATATCGTATCCACGATCTTACTATTCCATATGATCTGCAGCAGTTGAAAGCCCTTCCTGTATCTTCTCAATAACCTGAGCCGACAGGCGGTTAAATTTGAAAACGTCTGACTGTCTGAGCGCATTAGTGAGCCTTAAGAAAAAAGAGGCGGCTTTCTGATCCTTTCGTTAGCACATATGAATTTCAAGTCCAGGCCTTTTTCCTTGACTCCCATTCCTTGATTCCATTAGTGTTTGTTGTGTTTGTTGAGTTCATTGAGTTTATAGACTTTTGACACGAGAAACCCAAGAAACACAACAAACTCAAAAGACTACTTATCGCAAAGAGGCTGCTTGATAAAACTTGACATAAATTCTAAGATCTTATGAAGACGGACGGTTAAAGAGAACAATGACAATCCGACGGGTTCTCATACTTGCTCCTACTGTGCTCATCCTTTTCCTGATCCAGTCCTATCTCTGGGTGCCTACCTACGAAGAGCAGACACGCGGCAACCCTGATCGCCTCAATGAATACATAACTGCTTCCATTGGTGATGCCAGCATTCTGAACCCGATTCTGTCAGCAGATTCGGCCAGTAGCGACATCCAGTCCTTAGTATTTGAGGGCCTCATCGATCGGGATGAAGAGCTGCGTTTCAGAGGGCGCTTGGCCACCTCGTGGGAGATCTATGAAGAGGCGTTCTTTTATGTGAATGAGGATGCGAGTATCCCGGGTGTGGGAAGGGCAAGAGCCCAAGAAGTGGTGGCCCTTATCCGGAGGGCTAAGGCCGGGGAGATTCCGACCGATCCTGAGCTTGAGACATCTTTGGCCAATATCAGGGAGATTTCTGTAGGTCCAGCCAAAAACTTCCTGGTGACCAGGTATGAAAAGAAAAATGAGGAAGACAAGACACCCGCAGAGTTGAAGATCCAGGTTTCGGCCCCGGCCAGGATCAAGCTGGTCCTGGATGCCGTGGATCAGGATCTTTTTCAAAACCTCTCACATATTCTCGGGAAAGATTATTTTAGCAGCTTCAACGGGCAGGGTTATCTCACTGTGGATGACGAAAGGTGGCAAGAAAAGCGTACAAAGTATGCGGAAAAAATCCTGCCAGCCACTGAACACAATCCGATCGTGGTGTTTCACCTTCGTCCTGGTGTCAAGTTTCATGATGGGCACGTATTTGATGCCCATGATGTCAAGTTTACCTTTGAGGCCATCATGAATCCAAAGAACCTATCGCCGCGCATCGCAGACTATGAACCGGTCAAACGCGTGGAGGTGGTTGATCCCCTGACGGTGAGCATTGTCTATAAACGGCTTTATTCTCCTGCCCTGGGGACCTGGGCCATGGGGATACTCCCCGAGCATCTTCTGAATGACGAGGCCCTAAAAAAAGAGGCCATCCGTCTTGGGAAAGACCCGGAAAAGTTTTCCATGCGGCAAAGCCGTTTCAATCGTCACCCCATTGGATGCGGCCCCTTTGTCTTTCGGGAGTGGAAATCGGATCAGTACATTATCCTGGATCGCTTTTATGACTATTGGGAAGGACCCCCGAACTATAAGCATTATATCTATCGGATCGTGCCGGATCTTCTGACCCAGGAGATGGAGTTTTATGCAGGCACTATTGATAGTTACAACGTCCAGCCCCATCAGGTAGAGCGCTTAAGAGATGATCCAAGGTACCAGAATTTCTCCGGACCTTCATTTGGCTACACCTATATCGGTTATAACATGCGCCGCGAACTGTTTAATGACCCGCGTATACGCCGAGCCTTGAGCATGGCGATTGACGTGGACAAGATCATAGACTACGTGCTCTACAACCAGGGAGAGCGCATCACCGGGCCTTTTGTCAAACAGACCGATTATTATAATCACAGCGTCAAACCCGTCCCATATGATCCCCAGGCCGCTTTAAGGGTCCTGGAAGAGGCGGGCTGGAGGCGAAACAAGGAGGGATGGCTTGAAAAAGATGGAAAGAGGTTTCAGTTTACGCTCATTACCAACAGCGGCAACGATCTCCGGAAAGCCGTGCTCGCCATCGCCCAGGATGCCTGGAAGCAGATAGGTATCGATGTTCGGACCGATCTCCTGGAATGGTCTGTCTTCATCCAGGAGAGGGTGGATAAGGCTGATTTTGATGCCCTGATCCTCGGCTGGGTCATGGGTATTGAACCCGACCTGTATCAGATATGGCACTCAAGCCAGACCCATCCCCATCAGCTTAATTTCGTTGCCTTTAATAACAGCGAGGCCGACGATCTGATCATCAAGATCAGGCAGGAATACGATCATGAACGCCAGGTAGCCTACTGTCACCGCCTCCACGAGATCATTGCCCGTGAGCAACCGTATACTTTTCTCTACGTGGCCAAATGGACGGCCATCCTGGATAAGCGGATCGTGATAAAGGAGACCGACCGCCAGGGCAATGTAATGTACAAAAAGATCAAACCTACAAAGACAGGAAATTTCGCGTTTTACTTTAACAAATGGATAAAACTCCCAGAGGCGCCTGGCTTCGCGGCTGAAGGGTAGTAAGTATATGGTTGAGTGGTTGAGTAGTAACGGGCCAACCAGCGTTTAGAAGGGACAGAGGATGCTATCATTTATCGGCAGAAGCATTATTCAAAAGACCATCACCCTTTTTTTTGTCTCGATTGTATCTTTTTTGATTATCCACCTTGCCCCTGGCAAGCCCAGCCAGGTGGACCCTCTGAACCCTAAGTTTACACCCGAAATTGTGGAACGATTTCGCAAAGAATTTCATCTGGACAAGCCCATTTATGTCCAATACGTTTACTTCTATCGAGATCTCTTTACAGGAAAGACCGTTTCCTGGAAGGATAACCAGTCCGTACTCGGAAAGATTTGGGAGCGATTTCTCAATAGTCTTCCCCTGTTCATTGTGGGCACCATCATCACCTGGACTCTCTCTTTTCCTATTGGCATCCGCTCGGCCATTTTCAGGGGAGGACTCTACGATCGCAGCGCCACGTTTTTCTCTTACCTTTTGATTTCCGTTCCCGGTTTCTTTTTCGCCTACGTCCTAATCATCTTTGTAGTAACCCACTTCCACGTACCGGTGATCGGGCTGAAAACTTTCGGAATCGGAGACGCGTCCTGGCTTCGTATGATCATGGACAGGGTCTGGCACCTGCTGCTGCCCTCTGTCCTTGGTGCGACCGGTGGCATTGCGATCCTGTCCAGGTATGTTCGCAGCCAGATGCTGGAGGTGGAGGGGCAGGACTATGTGCGGACTGCCAGGGCCAAAGGCGTACCAGAAGAGCAAGTCCATTACAAGCATGCCCTGCGGAATGCACTCTTGCCCTTTGTCACCATGTTCGGTCTCATCTTGCCTGGCCTGATTGGTGGCTCTGTCATCATTGAATCGATTTTTTCCTGGCCAGGGATGGGACGGATGGCCTACGAAGCCATCCTGGCCAGAGACTATCCGATTATACTGACGGTGAACTTCGTTTCTGCTGTCCTGGTGCTGGCTGGCACGTTTGTTTCTGATTTGCTCTATCTGGTGGTCGATCCGAGGATAAGGTTATAGGATTTCGGATTTTGATTCCGCAATCCGCAATCGTTTTTTGACTGAATAGGTTGCGACGTGAAAACGATAGGCAAAGATTCCCGTGTAGATGATCCTATGGCGGATAGGCGTTCTGGCATAGAGGAGTTCTGGCGGCTCCTCAAACAAAACAGGCTTGCCATGATAGGGCTTACCATTTTCGGCCTCTTCTTCTGCATCGCCCTCCTGGGGCTTGTACTGACCACGGGGAGAAATCCGGCCTTTGATCCTGCCATGGTCAGGCTACAGGAGAAGTTGCGACCACCCCTTTCCAGGCCGAACCTGGAGACCTTACGCCCAGAAGAGGTCCCCAGACTGGGTGTGTACCTGTTTGGCACTGATGATCTGGGGCGAGATGTGTTTGCCAGGATGTTACAGGGGGCCTGGGTGTCTCTGACCGTTGGGTTTGTGGCCGTGGGGATCTCGGTCATTATTGGCATCTTTATGGGGGGGATATCAGGCTATTTTGGACAAAACCATCCTTCCATGGATACCCTGATCATGCGATTTGTAGATATCATGCTGTGCTTCCCGAGCTTTTTCCTCATACTCACGGTGGTGGCCCTCCTTCCGGCAAGCATGTACAACATCATGATCGTCATTGGATTGACCAGTTGGATGGGTACCACACGCTTTGTTCGTGCCGAATTCCTCTCGTTGCGTGAACAGGATTTCGTGACGGCGGCGCGGGCCCTGGGTGTTAATCATTGGCGGATCATATTTCGCCACATGATCCCCAACGCCATGGCCCCTGTATTGGTGTCAGCCACCATTGGTATTGCCACGGCCATTTTGACCGAAGCGGGCCTTAGTTTCCTTGGCTTCGGTGTCCCTCCACCCCACGCGACATGGGGCAGCATCCTTTCTGACGGGAAGCGCTTTATTTTCGATGCGCCGTGGCTGACATTTCTACCAGGGTTTGCCATCTTGATCGTGGTGCTGTCCTTCAACCTGTTTGGTGAGGGGCTGCGCGATATTTTGAATCCGAAATTGCGGGAAAGATATTGAGCAGATCAAATGTGCCAGAATAAAATGCTTACGCATAAACTCCGATCAGGAGTTGTCCTTAATTCCAATCAGGAGTTAATCCGTAAGGATTTTATGAATATATGAAAAGACATCAACCCAAACACATTTACGCTGATAACCAGATTTATTTTATCACTTCCCATATTCACAACAGGGAATTCTTATTGGATTCCGATTCAAAGAAGGACAAGCTTTTGCTTAAGATATTCAGTTTTGCCTGGGAAGATGGAATCGAGCTTAGAGCATGGGTCATTCTCAGGAATCATTATCACATTCTTTTCAAGGTTTCAGAGGGCAGATACGTATCGAATTATATAGGCAAAATCCATCGAGGATTCACCTTTGAGATGAATGAATCGGAGGAAAAGAGAGGACGCCGTCTCTGGCAGAATTACTGGGATTGGTGCATAAGAGATGAGGCTGATTATTGGATGCACTTCAATTATATCCATAATAACCCAATAAAGCATGGGATTATCCGTGATACAAATTCGCTGAAGAAGTTTAGGTATAGTAGTTACTGGAACTACTATCGGCAAAATGGAGATGAATGGCTGGTGAATGTAATGGAGGCTTATCCTATAGTCGATTTTACTGTGGAAAACGATGAATAAAATGCTTACGCATAAACTCCGATCAGGAGTTCGTCTTATAATCCAATTCAGAGTTAATCTGTAAAGAATAAAAGGCTTACGCCTTAACTCTTAATCTTGTATCTTGAGGAATTAATCCGTAAGGATTTTATAAATTTCGATAAGGAATTCCCCGGTAAACTTTAAGACCTCTCATTTGAAAATAATTCTTATGAAAAACAACAACATCCTCCTCTCCGTCCAGGATCTGAAAGTCTATTTCCACAGCAACCAAAGGGTTGCCCGGGCCGTGGATGGCGTAAGCTATGAGGTCCGGAAGGGGGAGACGGTCTGTCTTGTGGGTGAGTCAGGTTCTGGAAAGACAGTGTCAGCCCTGACCACACTCGGTCTTATCCCCCAGCCTCCGGGTGAGATCGCTGGGGGCAGGGTACTGTTCAAGGGGCAAAACCTTTTGGATCTGGGTGAAGAGGAGATGCGCAATATTCGTGGAAAGCGCATAGCCATGGTCTTTCAGGAACCCATGACCTCTCTGAATCCTGTGTTTACCATAGGGTATCAGATCCAGGAGGCAATCATGGTTCATGAAAAGGTGAGCGAAAGCGAGATGCGTCAAAGGTGTGTGCAACTCCTTACAGATGTGGGGATCCCCTCGCCCGAAGATCGCCTTGCCGACTATCCCCATGAGCTGAGCGGCGGCCAGCGCCAGCGGGTCATGATTGCCATGGCACTGGCATGCAACCCCGAGCTGGTGATTGCCGATGAACCGACCACCGCCCTTGATGTAACCATTCAGGCGCAGATTCTTAACCTATTCGGTGAGCTTCAAAGAAAACGACACATGTCGCTTCTTTACATCACCCATGACCTGGGCGTGGTAGCAAGTATAGCGGATCGCATATACGTCATGTATGCAGGCATCATTGCAGAGCAGGGTAATGCCTCTGAGATTTTCTATAATCCCCGTCACCCCTATACCCAGGGACTCCTGGCATCACTGCCGAATCGTGCTAAACGTGGGAGGAGGCTTTACAGCATCCCTGGTACAGTGCCAGACCCTGCCTGCAAGCCGGGTGGCTGCCCATTTCACCCCAGATGTGATTTTGCTCCGGAGACCTGCCAGACCCAGTTTCCGGAGATGTGCGATTATGGGAAGGGCCACCTGAGCCGCTGTCCGGTACTGTATGGGAATTGGTTGAGTGGTTGAATGGTTGAGTAGTTAAGTGGAAACTCCTATAGGGCTTCAGGTTTTGTAACAAATTTAAGTTAACGTCTACGGTCTATCGGTTACGCTGCTCGTTACGTTTAACGGCTATCGGTTGCGTCATTTTTGAAAACCCTGGCCCAGACCAGGATATTGAAAGAGTGCAGGCCATCTTTTCCTGTCGCGCCAGGGCGGGCCGCAACCCTTTGACGAATACTTGCAAGGCAGCAA
>DAOVOU010000259.1 GCA_030629475.1 Desulfobacterales bacterium
CCTATAATCTGCCAAAATGCTAACTGTCAACAGGAACTATTTCGATTTTCCTTGACTATGGGGGCGTGGCAACTATATCATAATGTCGTTTTAAACGTATAGGAATTTCCATTTTGAGCGGCGTAGCCGCGTTGCATAAAATCGCGTAGCGATTTTATCAAAACTCTGAGCAATAGGAGTAGCTGATGGCCTGGGATTGGGATAAGTTAAAAAAACAGCAGCAAGGCCCTGGCGGAGGTATGCCACCAGGGGTGGATGAGTTGGTTAAAAAGTTTAAGAATTTGAAACTGCCTGGTGGCTGGATCATCATACTTGTTGTCCTCCTTATTTATTTTGGCAGTTCAAGTGTTTATAGCGTAAAGGTGGATGAAGTAGGGGTCGTTCAGCGGTTTGGCAAGTATGTCCGCACCGCTCAACCCGGACTCGGTTTTAAGCTCCCCACGGGCATTGAGAAAGTGACCAAGGTCCCGGTAAGGCGTATCGACAAAGAAGAATTCGGTTTCCGGACCGTTGCAGCCGGTGTCCGCACCCAGTACGCAGTGAGCAAGGCCTATGAGGGTGAATATCTTATGCTGACAGGTGATCTTAACGTGGGTGTGGTGCCCTGGATTGTTCAATACCGGGTAAAAGACCCTTACCAGTTCTTGTTTAAGGTGCGAAATGTCAGGGCTACACTTCGCGATCTGGCGGAGTCTAGCATGCGGTTGGTGATAGGTGACAGAAGCATTGATGAGGTCCTCAGCAAAAGAGAGGAAATCGCTGACGAGGCCCGGTCGTTCCTGCAAAAAGAGCTTGATGAGGCAGAGACGGGGATCTACGTTGTGACCATCGAGATGAAAAAGACAAATGTCCCTGAACTTGTCCAGCCGTCTTTAAACGAAGTGAACCGGGCCGTACAAGAAAAGGAAGAGATGGTATACAAGGCGAGGGAGGAATATAACAAAGCCATTCCTGCTGCCAAGGGAAATGCTGAAAAAACCATCAAGTCTGCTGAAGGGTATGCCCTTGATCGAATAAACCGGGCCAAGGGGGATGCGTCCAGGTTCGTGGCCCTGTACAATGAATATTCCATAGCCAAGGACGTGACTCGCCGGCGTCTCTATCTGGAGGCCCTGAAGGATCTTCTTCCCAAATTAGGCAGCAAATACATTATCGATGCTGATCAAAAAAACATCCTTCCATTACTCAATCTGGGTATGGGTAGAATAGAGGAGGTGCAAAAATGAAGGGTAAAGGGTTATTAATCGTTGTTCCGGTTATCGTTGCCCTCCTGATCGCCTTTGGCGGTGTTTACACAGTAGATGAAACTGAACAGGTGGTTGTTACGCAATTTGGCAAACTAGTCGGGGCACCAATAAAGGAGCCCGGCATCAAATTTAAAATTCCTTTTATCCAACATGCCAATCGTTTTCCCAAGAACCTCCAGGAATGGGACGGGGATCCCGGGCAAATCCCCACGTTAGATAAGACATTTATCTGGGTGGACACTTTTGCGCGATGGAAGATTGTTGATCCACTCAAGTTCTTTCAGACCGTGAATAATGTGTTAGGTGCTTTGAGTCGCCTTGACGATATCATTGACCCGGCGGTGCGCAATTTTATCACCTCGTATCCTCTCATCGAAACCGTGCGCAGAACGAATCGAGAACTCGACACTTTAGGGCTCGGTCTGGAACGAGAAGAGATGAAGGACAAAAGACGACTTGGCACAGTCAAGGTTGGCCGGGAAAAAATAAGCAAGGGGATTATGGAGCAGGCCCAGCCCAAGCTTGCCAAGTTCGGCATTGAGCTGGTTGATGTTAAGATCAAGCGGATCAATTACGGGGAGGAGGTCCAGAGGGCAGTCTTTGGACGGATGATTGCAGAGCGGAAACAAATGGCTGAAAAGTTCCGTTCCGAAGGTAAGGGAGAGGCCCGGAAGATCGAGGGAGAAAAGGAAAGGGAGATGAAACGGATTACCTCAGAGGCTTACAAGACAGCCCAGGAAATCAAGGGCAAAGGCGATGCCACTGCGACAAAGATATATGCTAAGGCCTATGGACGTGATCCTGATTTCTATTCTTTTGTGAATACGCTTGATATGTACAGGGAAACCCTGGATAAAGAGAGCTCGCTCATTCTTTCCACAGACTCTGAGTTTTTCAAGTATTTGAAAGGATATACCGGGAAAAAGTAATTGAAAAGTGGACCAATGACAAATCTCTGACACCAACCATGAACGCCACATAATAAGAAAAGGCACCGCGCTTATCCCTGCGTGGTGCCTTTTCTTTGGCGAAAACAAAGCAGGTGTCATCTCCATCATTTCTTCCTTCTTTGGTGACGGGTACGAGCCAGCAACTTCCTGTGTTTGTGCTTTCGCATCTTCTTCTTGCGTTTCTTGATAACGCTTCCCACAGCATCACCTCCGTTCGCTGAGTATTTAGACGATCCTTATTACATTACAGAAGGTCTGTCCAGATTTTTTCCTGCTCACGCCGGTCACTATTGGGTTTATTGGGTTCGTTGAGTTTGTTGAGTTTATTGGGTTAACCTGACAAACACAAAAAAGACAATGTTTGAGCTTCTCCGGCTTCTCCAGATTAGATCTTGAAGTGCTGGTGAAAACAAGGCTGGCTATCGTTCCAACAATATGCTAAAAGATTTTGGCATCCTTCATTCTGTAATTTACACTTTTTGCCGGAGATCGTGTGCGAGATCGAATCAGGTGTCAGGTGTCAGGTGTCAGGTGTCAGGAGTGAATAAATGCAAGAGCTGAACACTGAACACTGAACACTGAAACCTGAAACCCGAAACCTGAAACCTGGGATGGTAAAAAAAGTGTAAACTACTTTACGGCGAAAATGAAAGATGCCAAGATTTTATCTGTTTTTCAGACCGGGTGCAAATAGGTGACATGAAAGGACTTCAGCGTTTTGAAGAAGATGAGTTGAGGATCGTCAATGAGGCGGTGGCCATTGCCGAGGAAATAACCTGCAATGCCTACAAGATGTCTTCGGCCGAATGGAGGGGCCAGCGCTATGATGTCAAGACCCTGGCAGACCTGACTCCTGATGAGGTTGTACACGGGCCGTTTGCGCAGATCATAAGGTATGTTGGGCGCAAGGCCCAAACATTGCTTAGTTCTTCAGAGTACGATTTCTACAAGATATGCCTTCAGGACCATACCATCCTGTCTGCTCTTAAGAAATTTCCTGAGCTGCGCTTGCTTCCCTTTACGCTTTATATTGTAACTCACGAATTGATCCATGTCATCAGGTTCGCAAAGTTCCTTCAAGCCTTTGACGCGTCGGCAAGAGAGAAGGTCATAGAAGAGGCCCGAGTTCATGAAAAGACCCAGGCCATTTTGAGCCCGGCACAAACTCCCGGCATGGATGCCGTATTTGACTTTTACAAGGCCTGGCAGGGGCCGCTCGATGATCTAAGGGACATGGCGTGAGACAATTGTGATTTGCGGCGATTTTGCTTCTTGACAAATTGCTTTTGTTTATTATGTTATGGACGATTTCGGCAGAGGGAGGTACGAAGATGCCCATTTACGAATATGAGTGCACAAAATGCGGCAGGATTGAAGAAGCCTGGCAGAAATTTTCAGATAAACCACTTGGGACCTGTAAATACTGTTCTGGCAAGCTTCACAAACTGATATCTCAGAGCAGCTTCCATCTTAAGGGAACAGGCTGGTATGCGACCGACTATGCCAATAAATCGGGGAGTTCGTCGTCCAAAACAAAGGGTAAAAAAGGAGATACCGACCCAGCATCTTCTAAGAAATCCGAACAAAAGGAGTGAGATGGTACAGCAGACCGGAGGGAATACCAGCCCGCCATTGCGAGGCACGAGCAGGTACGGGTAGGTTGTAGCAATGGAGTACTGGAGTGTTGAAAATCCGCCTCTGGCGGGATGGGTTCAACGGCTTATGATTTTCCGCCGTTGGCGGACAGAATTTCCGAGTTATTGTGCGCATGAATCTTGCGAAAGGGGGTGGCAATGAGACTCTTGTTGTTGGGGAACTAAAGGGATCCGCCGAAGGCGAATCAGTAGATGTTGCAGAAAAAATTCTTAGTAAGAAGGAGATTGAGGACTATGAAGATTAGACCTTTACAGGACCGAATTCTCGTGAAACGTCTTGAAGAGGAAGAAACGACCAAGGGGGGTATTATCATACCCGATACTGCCAAAGAAAAACCCTCGGAAGG
>DAOVOU010000345.1 GCA_030629475.1 Desulfobacterales bacterium
CAGATCCGCAAAACCCGCCTCAGGCCCCCTGCCCTTCAGCAACGGACAAAGGACAAACCCCTAAAAGGGTCTCGAAAGAGCAAGCTGCCATGCGGGGTTCAGAGAGGAACCTCTTGAAAACAGCCCGAACGTGATAATAGCAAATTGAATTGGCAACTTGCTGATTGCTTGACAAAATGGAGGACACATGGCTGGCGTCTTTGAAGTCTACGTGAAAACCCATTTTTCCGCCGCCCATTCTCTCAAGGGTTACCAGGGCGATTGTGCGCGGATACATGGGCACAACTGGATCATAGAAGTTTTTGTTAAATGCAAAGAGCTGGACGAGATCGGCATAGGCGTTGATTTCAGGGATGTAAAACAGGCTGTCAAAGATGTGCTCCAAGGCCTTGATCACTTCAACCTCAACGAACTTCCAGCGTTTAAGGACGTGAATCCCTCATCCGAGAACATTGCCAGATTTCTATACAAGGAGTTAGGTGAAAAGCTCAATTCGGATGTTGTGAAAGTCTCCAGGGTCAAGGTCTGCGAGACCCCTGGGGCTGGAGCTTTTTACTGGGAGGAATAGGGGTGGCCTTGAAGGTCAATGAGATTTTCTTCAGCATTCAGGGAGAATCCTCCTATGCTGGCCGACCCTGTGTTTTTGTCAGACTGACCGGATGTAACCTCAGGTGCTCATATTGCGATACACAATACGCTTACGAAGAGGGGGCGGAACTGGAGATCGCTGAGATTGTCAAGCGAGTCACATCTCACCAATGCACTCTCGTTGAAGTTACAGGAGGTGAACCCTTAATCCAAAAAGAGACACCCATTCTTATCCATCGCTTGCTTGAAGAAGGCTATGAGGTACTGATGGAAACGAACGGCAGCCAAGACATCAGCCGGGTCGATGATCGCTGCGTGAAGATTGTCGATATCAAATGCCCATCCAGCGGGCAGACCGGTCATAACGACCTGAGGAATCTGGACAGGCTGACCAACCATGACGAGGTTAAATTTGTGATCGCAGACAGGGAGGACTATAAGTACGCCAAACGAATACTGGATCTCATGGATACCAACATTTTCAGAAAGAACCGGGTTCACTTTTCGCCCGCATACGGCAGGATTGAGCTTGACACATTGGCAGAATGGATCCTTGAAGATCATCTGGATGTGAGACTTCACCTACAACTCCACAAAGTCATCTGGGCCCCTGACAAAAGAGGGGTCTGAGACCAGACCAGTCGATGAGCAACAAAAACAAAGCCATTGTTCTTTCCAGTGGCGGGCTTGACTCCACCACGGCCATGGCCATCGCCAGGCATGAGGGCTACGAGATCTATAGCCTTAGCTTCCGCTATGGACAGCGCCATGCCATAGAGTTAGAGGCTGCCCGGAGGGTTGCAAAGGCACTAGGTGCCAAACAACACCTGGTGATCGACATTGACCTGGCGAAAATAGGTGGCTCCGCACTGACCGATGATATCGAAGTGCCAAAATCCCGAACTGAACAAGACATGCAGAAAGAGATTCCGGTCACCTATGTCCCCGCGCGTAACACCATCTTTCTCTCCTATGCCCTGGCCTGGGCAGACGTGCTCAGGGCATTAGATATCTTTATAGGCGTGAACGCCATCGATTACAGCGGATACCCCGATTGTCGCCCTGAATACATTGAGGCCTTTGAGCACATGGCGAACCTCGCTACCAAAACAGGCGTAAAAGGCAAGGCAGAAATAAGAATCAGAACACCTCTTGTCCATATGACCAAGGCAGAAATCATTCGAAAAGGTATCGAACTTGGCATTGATTACAGCATGACTTTTAGTTGCTACGATCCTTCAGCCGAGGGAAAGGCATGTGGGTATTGCGATAGTTGCCTTTTAAGAAAAAAAGGGTTCAGGGAGGCAGGTGTCCCAGACCCGACAGACTATCAACGGGCCAAGGAAAGACGAAAGGGACATCCATTTGTAAATAAATAACTCAAAATAGCAGAAAAGATACTTATTTACTAATGGATGTCCCCACTTATGGGAAATCTTGGTCAAGGCAACAATTTTGCATAGGGGAGACGCGGGACGCCCTAGACTGTGGCTTTGGGGGCCATGCATTTATGTGTTTCCCATTGAGAGCGAAATATGATATAAGCTCGAACACGAACATGCCGCAAAGAGCTCGTATAGACGCACCGGGCGCGCTACATCACATCATCTGCCGAGGGGATCTTTCAGGATGATGCCGACCGGGATGATTTTGATAAGAACTTGATAAAAAAACAGTTGATGAAAATGGGGGTGATAAAGGAAGAACTTAATTCGCTTCGCTCACAATTGGAATGTTGGAATAATGGAATGATGGGGCAACCTGGCAATGGTTGCCTGCTGAGAGGGACGGCGCTCTAATGCGCATAGGCCCTCCTGAGTAAGGTCTAGTCAGCCGCTCAGTAGTGTAATGACTGAAGGCGAAAGCCGGA
>DAOVOU010000167.1 GCA_030629475.1 Desulfobacterales bacterium
AAAAAAATACTATGCCAATAAGCAAAAAAACACTGCGTCAACCTGGTATGCTACCGGGTGCTGTTCAGGCACTTGGAGGCTTAATAGGCTCTCTTTCATAGCCGATATATTGACAATTTCACCTGGATTTTGTTTTTATAGGTTTTAACGCCAGGCGTGACAAGAAATATACGATGGATGATATCTATCAGAATGCCGACCTGGTCACTTACCCCTCGGGTTATGAGGGGTTCGGAAATGCTTTTCTCGAGGCCATCTATTTCAAGAAGCCGATTGTGGTAAACCGGTATTCGATCTTTGTGGAGGACATCGAACCCTGTGGGTTTGAGGTAATCCCATTTGAATCCTATGTAACCCAAGAAGTAGTTGATCGGATCAGACTATTTTTGGAACCAGAAAATTTGAGCCGGGCTGCCGACAGGAATTATGAGCTAGGCAAAAGGTATTTCTCATACGAGGTGTTGGAGAAGAAACTACTGCCCTTGATCGAATCGTTTAGATAACCAAACGTCTCGGAAATTCTACAACTCTTTGTAATCATTTGTCTTTCAACGTCAGTTTTCTGTGCCATGAATATGGAATGATGGAATGTTGGGGATGAGAAGCCGAAAAAAATCATTTTCTAATTGTTTTCATTCCTCTTAATCCAATATGAGCGCAAGGTTGCGCCTGACGGCTTGAAAACATTACACTACGTGTCCAGTATTCCCTGGCCCAGACCGGGTTTTTACATGGCACCGCTTATTATTCTCATGTCGCGCCAGGGCGGGCCAACATTCCACTATTCCAATTGTGAGCGAAGCGTACCAGTTCAATTGCTGTGGCCGCATTGATGTACTTGCGAAACAGATTGGAAATGATATAATATTGCTTTTTAAATAGGCAAAAATGGAACCCGGAAGAGTAATCAGGGGCTTGGACTTGGGCTTGGAAGAGGCAAATGGAGCGGCCAGGAAGATCACCGGAAGGAACAGAGGAGCAGGCCCAGGTTTTTGAAGACCAGAAGGATTATCTGATCCAAGTCTGGGACGAGAAGGATAAGGAGAGGCTCTGATAGCTGCTTCACGCCGACATATTACCTATATCATCCTCGTGCTGGCAGCAGCAGTTGTGAGTGGGGCCGTTGGCGGCTTCTTTTTGGCCATCACGCACGATTTGCCCCAGATTCGAACCCTGGAGACCTTTAAACCCGCAGCCGTCACCCGTATCTATTCGGCAGATAAGGAATTGCTGGCCGAACTTTTCACCCAGAAGCGTGTGCCCGTGCCGTTGCACATGATCCCTGACTATCTCAAGCAGGCAGTTGTTGCGACAGAAGACCGCCAGTTCTACGAGCATACCGGAGTCGATCTGAGAGGAATCCTCCGGGCCATTATAAGGGACATAAGGGCCGGTGAGTTTGTAGAAGGAGCCAGCACTATTACCCAGCAGCTTGCAAAAACCCTCTTCCTCACCCCCCGAAAGAGTATCACGCGCAAGCTCAAGGAGGCTTTTCTGGCCTTTCAGATTGAACGCCGCTATACCAAAGACGAGATCTTGGAACTCTATCTTAACCAGGTTTATTTTGGAAGCGGGGCCTACGGGGTACAAGCCGCAGCCCGGACATTTTTCGGAAAACCGGCCAATGAGTTGACCCTGGCTGAGTGTGCGCTTGTTGCGGGTATGCCCAAGTCGCCGTCCCGCTACTCCCCTCTGGTTAACAGCTCCCTGGCACTTAAACGACGGGCAGTCGTCTTGAAACAGATGGCTCGAAATGGCATGATCACACGGGAACAGCTTGCAGCGGCCAGGTCTTCCCCGCTTAATCTTGCAAAGGGCCAGAACATCTCGATGAAGGCACCCTACTTTGTGGCCTATGTGCGGAACCTCCTCGAGAAAGAGTTCGGGGGTGCCCGCTTGTATCGCACGGGCCTTACAGTATATACGACGCTCAACTATAAGATGCAGCAGGCCGCTGAAAAGGCTGTGGCAAAGGGCCTTGAGCTGCTTTCCGCCCGGATGCAAAAACACGGCTTACTCACACTGCAGAGCGAGGCGGCCAGGGACACGGGCGGGCAGGAAAGCCCGCAGGCAGCCCTGGTCAGTCTGGATGCAAGGCAGGGGGCAATTCTGGCCATGGTGGGAGGGAGAGATTTCCAGGAGAGTCCATTCAACCGTGCCACCATGGCCAGAAGACAGCCTGGTTCGGCATTCAAGCCCCTGGTTTACGCCTGTGCCATGGAAAACGGTTTTGCTCAAAACTATGTGATGTGGGATGCCCCGGTTGTCTTCAAGGGCGCCAAAGAAGGTCTGGACTGGACCCCGGAAAACTTTTCCGGCAAATTCAAGGGTGAGATGACACTCAGGCAGGCCCTAAGTGTGTCGCAGAACATCCCGGCTGTAAAACTCCTCGGTAAGCTCGGTCCATCTACTGCCGTGCAGTGGGCATACAGGATGGGCATAGAGTCTCCTTTACAGCCAAATCTCTCCCTGGTGCTCGGAACATCAGAGGTAACGCTCCTGGAATTAACAGCGGCCTATGCCGTCTTCCCGAACGGGGGGGTGGGGACAAGACCCCTTGCGATCATAGAGGTACTGGACCGGGATGGGCGATCCATCTGGAGGGCAAGGCCGCAGATGCGCCCTGCGGTCAGTCCCGAGACCGCAGCCATCATGACCGATATGCTGCAGGCGGTGGTGCAGTCAGGGACCGGCAGGGCAGCAAGGCGTATTAGTCGCCCCCTGGCAGGCAAGACCGGAACGACCGACAGTTACAGGGATGCCCTTTTTGTAGGATTTTCTCCGACTGTTGTTGCAGGGGTGTGGGTTGGTCTGGACCACTATGGCATACTGGGCAACAAGGAAACAGGCTCCAGAGCCGCCCTTCCCATATGGGTTGATTTCATGGAGCAGGTGCTGGCGGGCCGACCTTATCGTGATTTCTCTCTGCCAGAAGGGGTCGTGAAGGTCCGAGTCGATGTCGAATCCGGGCTCCTTGCATCAGAGAATTGCCCGAATGCAGTGACTGTGGTATTCAAGAAAGGCACCGAACCCAAGCAATATTGCAGGCATGCAGCAGGGATCGGTCTGGAAGGACTATAGGATTTTGGATTAACCTACCCAAGCGACTGTTTTATCTCAAATATCTGTTCTGCCAGGTCTTTGCCAAGCATAAAGCTTTTAATCTTTCTTAGTCCCAGGATGCCCTCATAGAATCGATCTGCATTTTCCTGGGAACGACAGACCAAAGCAACGTGATGCAGTTTCATGGCTACTCCTTCGGACCGCTTTGCTCCGTCCGCCTGAGGCGGAGATTCCTCCCCCACTGTGTTGCTGGGAACAGAAATGCCTTGCTCCTGAGATTTTCAGGAAGGTCTTGGCAATTGAAATTCCTAGGCTTTAGTCGAGTAGTCAAGTGGTCGAGTAGTCAAGTGGTCAAGTAGGAAATTGGTCAAGTGGTTGGCGACTCGACTACTCAACTACTCGACCAATTTGGGTGAAGCCCCTACGTTCCGTCTGGGGCCTCAGATTCTTTTTGTTGAATACGGATTTTCCCCGCTGCAATTTCTCGCAGGGCGATTACGATATCCTCGTTCTTCGGCGAGTACACCAGATACTCGGCACCTTCTCGCATTTGCCGAACCCGTTTAGCCACAATGTGAACCAACGAGTAGCGGTTGGGAACCCGAATTAAACAATCTTCCACAGTTACACGAGCCACGTTAAAACCTCCTTTGGGACTTAGTTCGCTACGCTCACAATTGGAATACTGGAATGGTGGAATAATGGGTTTAAGAGGATTTTGGTCTTTTTATCTTCTACATCATTCCAATATTCCATCATTCCTGTCTCGGGACCACAGCCAAGCTAATAAAGTGCTATGATATCAATAGCTTGTAGAAATTCCGAGACGTACGATTAACACGACTACGAGGCCAAAATGTCTACCAACTCATAGCGCCGTTGCCCTCCAGGGGCCTGTACGACGATCTCATCGCCCACCTTTTTTCCGATCATCGCCTTCCCGAGGGGCGAGGATACCGAGATACGTCCCTGGCTCACGTCCGATTCGTCCGGCCCCACGAGTTGATACTTAACCTCATCTTCTGTACCCAGATTCTCCAGCACCACCGTGCAACCAAACATGACCCGGTCGGTCTTCACTTCACTCGGATCGATCACGTCAGCCCACGCGATCTTGTGTTCAAGTTCGCTGATTTCTCGTTCAATAAAGGCCTGCCGTTCTTTGGCAGCCTCAAACTCCGCATTCTCCGTGATATCCCCGTGGGCCCGGGCCTCCTCAATCGCCCTTATGACGTCTGGTCTTTCAACCCTTTTGAGTTGTCTTATTTTTTCTTTAAGGCCGTCATAGCCAGCTGGCGTTATGGGTATGCTGTTCACTGTGTTACTCCTTGTTTGTTATTCGGCTGGGCAAAGCGCAAAGAGCATAGCGCAAAGCGTAAAAAACTCTATGGCCTATCCGGTTTGCTCTATCCGCTATGTGCTGGGCTCTATGCTCTATGCGTCATTCAGTTGCTCAGATAATCGTGTGCCAAAATTTCTGCTATTTGGACCGCATTGGTCGCCGCGCCCTTGCGAATGTTGTCCGATACCACCCACAGATTGATCCCGTTTGGAATAGACTCATCGGCCCTGATACGACCCACAAAGGTTTCATCCCTGCCCGCCCCATCAATAGCCATGGGATAAAGATTTTTTGACGGGTCATCCACAACTGCCACCCCCGAAGCGTTCTCCAGCAAGGCCCGTACCTCATCCGGGCTGATGGGTTGGCGTGTTTCTACGTTAACCGATTCTGAGTGGCTGAAAAAAACCGGCACGCGCACAGTGGTCGCTGTAATCCCGATGGAATCGTCTTCCAGGATCTTCCGGGTCTCGTCAACCATCTTCATCTCTTCCTTGGTATATCCATTGTCAAGGAAGACATCAATATGGGGGAGACAATTGAAGGCGATCCTGTGGGGATAGACCTTTTTTTCAGGCTCAAGAAAATTCAGAATAGCCTTCGTCTGGTTGTAGAGTTCGTCTATGGCCTTCTTGCCTGTGCCGGAGACAGCTTGATAGGTAGAAACCACAATTCGCTTGATTCCAACCTTTTTGTGAATGGGGGCCAGGGCTACCACCATCTGAATGGTAGAACAATTTGGATTTGCAATGATCCCCTTGTTCGAATACTTGGCCACAGCGTGCGGGTTGACCTCAGGGACGACCAGGGGCACATCAGGGTCCATGCGCCAGGCTGCAGAGTTGTCAACGACCACACACCCGTCCTTGGCCGCAAAGGGAGCATACTTTTTGCTGGTTGCCCCACCAGCCGAAAAAATGCCGATGTCAATCCCCCTGAATGAGGTCTCGGTCAATTCCTCAACCGGAATCTCCTCAGCCTTAAACCTGAGTTTCCGGCCTGCGGATTTGCTTGTTGCCAGCAATTTCAAATTCTTTACCGGAAAATCCCTCTCTTCCAGGCAGGCTATCATCTGATTTCCCACTGCCCCGGTCGCTCCGGCCACT
>DAOVOU010000224.1 GCA_030629475.1 Desulfobacterales bacterium
CAGATACTACGAGTGCCTGAAGGTTTGGGACAATATTGCTTCACAGGTTAAGGGTTTTTTGGAGCAAAAGAAGGCCGTCAGATCCCTGTTGGCAGCCGACCTCTATAAGCGGTTTGGCAGGGGCCAGGATTTCGCCAGGATGGAACCTGCGCTGCTTGCGCTCCGTGCCAAGACCTCCTTCAAACTGGCTGAGACATCGACAGAACATCTGGCTGACCTCACCATGTTCTGGCTTACGGCGGTATACGGCGACGTATTCGGAAGATTCTCCTCCGGGATGGAAGAAAGCGTCAACGTCCGCCGGGAGCTGATCCGGATGGCGGAGGACCTGATAACGAGACATGCGAATTCCGGAGACGGGGCTGCTGAAAAGGCGTTGACTTACTGGAACATCGAAAAGAAGCTGGTCGAAGACCTCTCTGCCCTGGTGGGGGCGCGGCACGATCTTGCCCACCTGGTCTGCACACCACGATTTGCCGCGCGCTTCTGCAAATCGGCTCAGGTACTGCGACTGATCCGTGAGAACAGGGAATTTTTTGAAAACACGGAACACTATCTATCAACAGGCAGTTTCTATTCACCGGCATGGCAAAGTCTGTATGACCTTGAAAATGGGGAATATGAGAAGGCCCTTGGCGGTCTGGCGAGCATATCATCAGAAGCAAAAGATATGATGAGTTCGCGGATTACAGCGTTAAGAGGGCGAAGTTTGCCTACGGCCTGTATTGCCTGGAACAAGGGGAGAATCGCCCCGGTCGATATCTGGAGGCCGCGGCGGGACTGTTCGATATCGCACCAAAGTATGAGAAGGAATTGATCGAAAAGGCCATGGATGCTGATGAACCGGATGACTTGCGCCGCTACGAAGAGGTCCTCAGTGACCTCCATAAGAAAAGACCTTCAAAGCCCATAAAGGAGGCCCTGTCCCTGGTCATGAGCAGGCGGGCCATCGAGATGTACAACCAACGGTTGATCAATCCTAAGACGCTGGAGACGATTTCAAGAAAGGCATTGATCCTTGATCCCGACAATGAACTGGCCCGCGGCAACTTGAACGACGTTCAAATCGATTTGGAGGTTCAAGCGCTCGGGAAGGCCTTGGACAAACATAAAATGAACAAGGCCTGCCAGATAGCGACCGCATCCGAATACCAGGAGGTGCCGGACGCGTTTTTTGAATTCATGGGGCGCACTGTTGAAAGCCTGGAGGAAATGGACATGGAAGATGAGGAAAAGATTTTGTTGCTGAAAGAGTTTTTCGGGTGGTGTGCCAGGGTAGATGAATCCCATTCAGTTGTTTACGGTATCGACCGCATGCTCAGGCAGTTGGAACAGAGGTGAGGTGATGAATCCGTACAAAATATTGGATATCGACTACCGGGCTAGCAAACGAGAGATACTCCAGGCAGCGGCCCGGGCCATGCGGGAGAGGAAATTCTCCGGCAGGGAGGTGGCCGCGGCCCAGAAGGAACTCTTGAATCCAATCACCAAAGCAGCCCATGACTTCCTGCAGTTTATTGATGTGAAACCCTTGCAGGAGCAACTGGTCCTGACTTGGCCAAACGATCAGGACAAGCGAACCGCATCTGAGCCGTCTACCACTCCGCCGATGGCGGACGAGGGGGCATGTTTGAGCCGCCTGACTATTTTCGATGAGGATTCATGAAAAAAGAAAAGGAATTCTTGAGAGAAAAATTCATCGAGTTTCAGTTGAAGATAGCCGAATTGACCCGCGCCTTCCATGAACAGGAAGCTTCCTTTCAGGCCAGGGAAAAGGAGTTGTATCTCAATCTTTTTGAAATCTTGGATGCCTTTGAAAATCTGAACGAAACCATTGAGGCCAAGGAGGACGAATTTGATAAGACAACTCGGCGGCTGGCAAAAAACGTCCACGCTATCCACAGGAAACTCGTCAGACTGCTCAAGGCCAACCACATCGTCCGAATCGAATTTCCAGACAACAACGCACGGATGGACTACTGCAAGATCGCGGACACCCGGGAGGCTGCTGATATGGAAAACGAGACAATCCTTTCCATTGTGAAAAATGGCTACATCGATAAACAGCAGGATAAAGTGCTGAGAAAGGCCGAGGTGATCACTGTCCTCAATAGCTGATGCTGGCGAGATTGCCTGGAAACCAGCCAAGATTCTGCCCCGAATTTTCGACTCGCTATTGCTGTTCAATGATCAAGAGGGAGTTGTTACGGCATCAGCTAAGTGTGACTTCCACGTTTTTCCCTAAGGCTTTGGCCACCTTTTGGATAGTGGACAGTTTGATGTCCTGCGCATGATTTTCAATGCGGGAAATGGCTGTTTTTTTGGTCTTTAGCATCTTGGCAAGCTGTTCCTGGGTTAATCCAGCCTGTTCCCGGGCCTGTTTGAGGAGGACACCAATCTTGAACTCTTCGTAGCCTTCTTCAAAACCTTGGGCAAATCTGGGGCCCTTAGCCTTTCTTTTGCTTATGTACTTTTCTACGTCACTCATGATGATTTCCTCTTCCGTGCAAGGTAATCTCGGCGGAATGCTTCTTTCGGGTTCAATGAGTCAAGAAATTTTTCGACAGGACATTTGCCGTTCTCTGTTCGATAGAAGATGATGTTTCGACCCATAATGGAAAGTTAACACGTGCGTTAACCCGAGTCAACAAGATTAGGAAACAGGATCAAGGATAGCATGACCCAACCGAAATGCGACAAGGACGGGGCGGTCATGAATTTATGCGGTTCCATTGGGGGCGAAATATGATACAGGGGGGCGAAATATGATACAGGCTCGAACATGCGGCGAAGAGTTCGTATCGACGCACCGGGGGCCGGGGGCGCTACATCACATCCTGAGGGCAAGCGTGTACGATTTTGGTAAAGCTGTCAATCGTGTGGCGCAGCTTTTCGATATGAAACCCCGGGAAATTTTGTTTCCTGGCAAGCAAGCGCAGCGTGCAAAAGCCCGCAGCCTGCCTTGCTATTGGGCCGCAAAGGAACTGGGGATCAGTACCACGTCAGTTGCCAACAAACCTGGCATGCACCAATCAAGCGTCAGCCGAAAACCACCTGCTTCTCGACATCGAAAGAAACGCATAAACGCATTATCGTCCCCTGTTCTGCTGACACATATCGTAAGGTTGATAAAGTCTATTCACTGTCACCTCCCGTGGACGTATTTTGCAGAAAAACACCCATTATTTCGCCATGAGCGCGATGCTGCCTGGCGGATTATTCCCTCTGCCGAAGTTCATCCGCCCAGCCGCGGATTTGGTCCAGGTTCTCGGCCTCGATGAACCGTTCCCCCAGTTCTTCAATCTGCTCAATGGTCAATCCGGCAAAGATGGGCTGAACAGAATCAGAGCTTACTTGAAATCGTCTGGCAATTTGCCGGGATAAAAGCCTTAAGGCCTCCTCCTGCATTCCCTGCTGCATTCCCTTTTTTATTCCAATTCTCTCTACACTGGAAACGTATTCCATCTTCCTTTCCTCCTCGATTTTTTGAATCTCCGTCCACAATTCCTCTTCCAACTCTTCGGGCAGGGCCATAACCCAATCAATAAAATCAAAAAGCTGGATCACATCCTGTTTTTCATAACCCAATCTGTAAAGCCTTTTGATCAAAGAGACCTTCCAGTGGTAGCGCTTCTCGTTGTCCCCTGCTGTCTCCACGGCCTTGAGATGTGCCATGACCACGGAGGCAAAGGGATTTGTGGATTCTTCAAGTTCTTCCCATTTTTCCTTATATTCAAGCAGCTTGACCGAGGGAAACCAGAGCCCTACCTTGCTACCCCACAGTTCATAGCTGTAATGGTCTGGCCTCCAGTTGGGATTCTCGTCGGCCAGGATAGCGAGGCTTGCTACCTTCCGGTCAAAGCGGTCAAATATGCGGTAGTTGTAAGTGTACATGCGCTTGGGAAAGTCTATATCAGGCTGTCCCTGCACCTCGATATGTACAAGCACCCACTTCTCATGACCGTTTTTCCTGTAAAGCCGCACCAGCTTATCGACGTATCTGCGACCGAGAGCGGCTTCCCTGGCCACCTGTTGCAGTTCCTTGTCAAGAAAAACATGCTCCCAGGTCCAGTCCACATCCTCGGCCATCTCTGGAAAAAAGAAGTGAACAAACTCCTTAAAGTACATCTCTATGGCCTTCTTCCAGGGGCTGTCGTAATCTGCCGTGTCATGTACTGTGACGGGATCGTTTTGTTCTCTGTTCATGGTACCAGCTCTATCAAATGTACAGGAATTTCATTGTGGACATAAACAACTGTAGGTTATCAGGATTCTATCTTGAGGTCAATATGTACAAATTTTTACTGATTTAAACAGCCTTATCAGTATCCACAAAGAGAATAGAACTGTTTCGGATGTTCCTGACGAGAAGGATCTCACTGAGATTCTGGTCAAGAGCAATAAGTTGATAAGTTTAATACGTCCCCTAAACCAACGTCCCCTAAACCAAGCGCCACGGCCAGCTGTTTCAGAATCGTTACAAATCCATTGTCTGCCAGGAAGATGCCTATCTGAAGGAACTTGTCCGGTATATTCACCTGAACCCGGTCCGTGCCGGCATTGTTCCCGGGCTTAAAGAATTGAATAGATACCCATATTGCGGGCATAGCGCACTGATGGGCA
>DAOVOU010000150.1 GCA_030629475.1 Desulfobacterales bacterium
TCACGGTCCCTTCAAAAGCTCGGCCAGATTGACCCGGGATGCTGCATTGGCCGGGGGGATCGCTGCCAACATGGCCGTCAACAGGATCAATATAAAAGAGATCAGCCCCGTCCAGGGCGGCACCTCGTACAGAAACGTCCAGCCAAAAGACTGTTTGTTAACGGCAAAGATCAGAAAATATGAAAGCAATAGACCGCACCCCATACCCACGATGTGCCCGGCAGCACCCATGAGAAATGCCTCCAGGACCACCATCAACCGGACCTGGCCCGGGCTGCCACCCACGGCCATAAGCATTCCGAGTTGCCTTCGGCGCTCCCTGATGAGCAGGGAAAGCGTCGTGGCCACCCCGAGGGCCGCCACCAGGAGCGCTATGAACATGAGCACGTATGTGATGGAAAAGGTCTCATCAAAGACTTTCAGGACATTTTGACGCAGGTCCTTTCCAATGGCAATAGCCAGTGCGTATTGGAGACCAAAACGCTTCAAAAGATCCGATCTCACCACATGAGGGTGAGCACTGGGCTTCAGGAAGAGGTTGACCCCTCCGATACGGTGATCTTTGTAAATCTCTTGAAATTTCTTGAGGTCTATATACACGACCCCTCCCCGGGTGCGATAGTCCCGGTACACTGCCAGCACGTCCCAGGTCTGACGGATACCGCCGAACGTCAGTGTCAGGCGATCTCCTGGCTTAAGCCCCCTGCGTGTTGCGTACACCTCCGAAACGATGACCCCTTCGCCCTGTATAAGCTTTTCCATAATGCGGTCCTCGTTCCCTCCCATGAGCAAGAACCGGCCATGATGCCACAACACGTCAATACTGCCGGCTTCCAGGAGGAACGGTCCCCCTTGGTCCATAAGCCGGGCACGCCGATAGAGATACCCCGCTTGGACTGAAGGGTGAGTTTTGATATAGCGCACGACTTCTGGCGTGATCCAAACCTGGTATTGATTGATTTCGCTTGCATCAGGCCTGACAAATAGATCCCCCACGATATTTTGCTCGACCCAGGTGCGCACCGTGTTCCGGAAACTGGAGACCATGATGGAGACGCCTATGAACAAGGCAATGGCCGTAATCAGGGCCCCCACGGCAATCGCGGTCCGTGAGACCGCCCCGCTCAGGTAGCTTGCCGCCAGATGACCTGGCTCTCCGAATACCTTACGCATGACCGTGGGGGCAAAGCGGCCCAAAAGGAGAAGCACCGCAGGCGCAAGCATGGTAAACCCCACAAAGATCATAAAAATCGCCCCATATGCGCCCACAGGTGTCTCATGGACCGCCGGAAGCGTGGAGGTTGGAAAGGAGAGGCCAATCAACGCGAGGCCTGCTGCGGCCAGTCTCGGTGCCCGAATCCGACGGCTCCTTTCAAATGTCTCGGGGGACATGGCGTCCCGGGGAGCTATGCGTGCGGTCTCCCGGGCCGGGATGTAAGCCGCAATGACCGATACGGCAAGCGTCATCACAAAAGAGACGATGATCTCTTCAGGGCTCAAGATCATCTTTTCAACGTCTACCTTCACAAACAGGGTGGTAATCGTAGCTGATACGAGGTGCAGCAAGCGCTTAGCCAGAAATATACCCAAGGGGAAGCCCGTCAGCCATCCCGCCAGTCCAAAAAAGGCCCCTTCAGCCAGGAACATAAGAAAGATTTGCCGGGGTTCACTTCCCAAAGAAAGGAGGATGGCTGTCTCGTGCCGGCGTCTCGCTGCGTTGATGGATACCACGCTAAAAACCAGGAACATACCCACAAACAGAGAGACAAAGCTGAGAACCGAAAGGTTCATACGATACGCCCCGATCATGGAAAGACTGGTCTCCTTGGTTTCATTGGGGCGAACCAGCTTACAACCTTTGGGCAGTATTTCCTCAATGGAGGCCAGTTCGGCCCCTCCGGCCCATGGTCTGAGTATCAAATCGATGCGGCCAACCACGCCTGGACGGTCTAAGAACTCCTGGGCCGTTGCTAGGTCGCAGACGGCAATCTTTCCGCCTTCCGCTATGGCCGTGCCTCGGTCTTCCAACAGCCCGATAAGTCTGAACGATGCAATGTTGTGCCCATGCAGCACCCGGACCTCATCGTCCACCTTGAGGTTGTACGAACGGGCCAGTCCCTGGCTTGCAATCAGCGTAAATGGCTCACTAAGAAGCTCAACCAGTATCCTCCAGGGTTGAGCGCCATGCTTTGCCAACCAGCGGGTCTCCCGGAAACCTCTTTCAGACAAGGGGTCTATGCCCAGAAGGAGGAGGGGTTCTTCGCCCTGGTCCTTGAACCTGACATAGGCCGAAAGCACCGGAGTGGCGTGGCCAACGGCAGGATGAGCAGAAAGCTTTGCAAACAGAGAATCAGTAACTCCCCTGCCATCGGAACGAACGGTATACTCGGTTTTTCCTACCAGGCGGTCCATGCTTTGACTAAAGGATTCGACTGAAGCATTCACCGCGAGTCTAATACTTAAGAAGACTGCGACGCCCACGGCAATCCCGGCTGTTACCGTGACCGTCCGCCAGGGGTCCCGGGCCAGATGACGCAAAGAAAAGAATTGAAGGAGCCGGACTGGCATTATGCTTCGAAGGGTCATAATTGGAGCTTTCTAATTCCTGGGCATCATCGCTACTTGGACCAATATTTTCTAATCCCTTGTGTTTGTTATGTTAAACCCAATAAACCCAATAAACTGAGTGAACCCAACAAACACTAAATAATGCGCCCATCCTTCAGACAGAGGATTCTGTGGGCCATGGCGTCTGCGTCCGTGCTGTGTGTGGCCATGATCACAGTCCGCCCTGAGGTGCGGTTTAGGTTTTTGATGAAATTCAAGATTCGATCGCCGGTCTTGGTATCCAGGTTTCCGGTGGGCTCATCCGCCATAATCAGGGCTGGATCGTTTATAAGGGCTCTGGCAATGGCTGTGCGCTGCATCTCGCCCCCCGAAATTTCAGAAGGATTATGATTAGCGCGGTGTTCCAGTTGAGCCAGTTGAAGTAGTTCTCTGGCCTTCTTATATGCATGTTGGGATTCCACGCCAGCGAGCAGGGCTGGCAGGGCAATATTTTCCAGGACCGACAGCGTGGGAAGCAGGTTGAAGGATTGGAAGATCATCCCGATCTGTTTTTGTCTAAATCGGGCCAACTGCACGGGGTTGAGTTGTTTCAGATCCATGCCTGAGACCTTCAACGTTCCGGAAGTCGCACGATCCAACCCTGCAATAAGGGAAAGAAGGGTGCTTTTGCCTGAGCCGCTCTTTCCCTTCAACACGAGGAATTCACCGGCCTCTACTTCCAGAGTTATGTTGTCGATGGCCTTAACAGGTTGCCCACCCAGGAAGAAGGTGCGTGAGAGGTCTTTTGCCGTAACGATTGGGTCCCTTTTCAATTTCCTTTCGGTAATGTCCTTCCAGCTATTACTTTGTGTAATGCCTCCCCCAGTTCCTTGAGTTTATATGGTTTGGCAATAACACCACTAAAACCATATTTTCTAAAGTCGGCCATTATGGGATCAGTGGAATAACCGCTGGAAACAATGGCTTTGATTTCAGGATCAATCTCGATAAGTTTCTCAACGGCTTCCTTGCCTCCTATCCTGCCAGGAACGGTCAAATCCACTATAATTGCATCAAAGGGTTGTGCGGATTCTTTAGCTTTTTTATACAGTTCAATCGCTTCAGCACCATCTTTGGTGAACTCCACTTCATACCCTAACCCTTCGAGCATCTCGCCTCCTACCTCTCTGACAGGCTCTTCGTCATCCATTAGCAAAATCTTACCCCTTCCCGTAGGAATTCTTTCTCTGAGTGCTTTTTCTATCAATACTTCCTTTGAAGAAGCCGGGAGATAAATACTAAAAGTGCTTCCCACTCCAAGCTCTGATTTGACTTGAATACATCCATCATGCCTTTTGACAATTGAATAAGCAGTGGCAAGCCCCAGACCGCTTCCTTTCTGTTTGCTCGTAAAGTAGGGGTCAAATATTTTTTGGAGATGCTCTTCCGGTATACCGATCCCCAGATCTTCAATGGATATCTTCATATACTTTCCCTCTTTTAGAGGAAGACCCTGTTCTGCATCTACAACAATATTTTCAGCGCACGCCTTGATTATCCCACCTTCTGGCATGGCCTGGCTGGCATTGATTATCAAATTGTTGATGACCTGAGTGATCTGTCCCTCATCCACTTCAACCGGCCAGAGGTCACCTGGTATAGAAAATTCGCACCTGACATTGGAACCACTCAAGGCAAACGTAGCTGTATCCTCTAGTAATTCTGAGATAAAAGCGGTTTTCTTGATTGGTGCTCCACCTCTGGAAAAGGTAAGTAATTGTTGGGTCAAATGCTTTGCCCGCAAGGACGCATTTTCTGCCCCACTCAATTTTTCAAATATTTTGTCTTCTGGTTCTGCATACATCTTTGCCAGCGCAATATTACCCAAAATTGCCGTTAGAATATTGTTGAAATCATGGGCAATGCCACCGGCAAGTATGCCGACCGATTTAAGTTTATCAGCCTTTATTAGTTCTTGTTCTAACCTTCGTTTTTCAGTGATATCGCGAAAGACCAAAACGACACCAATGATGTTTCCTTTGTCATCTCTGATAGGTGCACCACTGTCATCAATAGGCCGTTTCATCCTGTCTTTGGCTATTAATACTGTGTGGTTTGCCAGCCCGACGACAAAACCTTCTCGGAGCACCCTTGTTGCAGGGTCCTCGGCCTGTTTACCTGTTTCCTCATTTATGATATTGAAAACCTCTGAAAGAGGCTTTCCTGCAACGTCTTCCTGGTTCCAGCCCGTCAGAGCCTCGGCAACGGGATTCATAAATGTTACGAATCCATTGGCATCGGTGGCAATCACAGCATCGCCTATACTTTTCAGTGTGGTGGATAGCCATTGCTCGCTCTCTTTTAATTTCCTTTCCATCTCATGCTTGTAAAGGGCAATCTCGATGCCAGTGTGTAATTCTCTTTCTTCGAAAGGTTTGAGTATATAGCCATAAGGCCCTGTTACCTTTGCCCGCTGCAATGTTTTGTCATTTGCATAAGCAGTGAGATATACCACTGGAATATCGAAACGATCTCGGATTTGCTCAGCCGCTTCAACCCCGTCCATATCCCCTTCTAACACGATATCCATCAGCACCAGATCCGGGAGCGTTTCTGCTGCCTTTTTGATGGCTTCCTCTCCGGAAAAGGCGATAGCAGGAACAGCATATCCCAATTTTTTTAACGTATTTTCTATATCCTTGGCGACGATGCCTTCATCTTCAACAACCAGGATCTGTGTATTCGCCATTGTCTTAACTCCTCTCCTTATAACCTCGTCGTCTCTATAGGGGCAAATGTAATCTTGAATTCTGTTCCACCACTCCTGTCAAGCTCGATCGTACCCTTAAGTTGTTTTACTAGAGTCATTACTAATTGCAAACCTAATGTTACCGTGTTTCGGAAATCCAAATCTTTTGGGAATCCGACGCCATTATCACTAATAATCAGTGTAAACTTATTACCTGTCCGGGTGTCCTGCACAGGGAGATCCTTATCCGAACAAAGATTGATGCGGATTTCGCCTTCCTTGCCCGCAAGAAAGGCGTGTTTTAGAGAATTTGAAATAAGTTCATTGATAATCAAAGCACAAGGAATTGCCGTATCAATGCCCAGTAAAACATCACCAGCATTTATCTTCAGGGTGATGGCACCTGAACTGACCCCGTACGAACGAAACAAACTATCTGCCAGGCTTTGGATGTATTCAGCAAAGTCAATCCTCGACAGGTCTTTGGATTCATACAATTTTTCGTGGATGAGCGCCATTGATTTGACACGGTTCTGGCTTTCCTTGAATATCTCAA
>DAOVOU010000156.1 GCA_030629475.1 Desulfobacterales bacterium
ACGGCATGCTGTTCGGCGATGCCCACATCAAAAAAACGTTCGGGAAATGCCTCGGAAAAGGCCTTGAGTCCGGTTCCCTCGGGCATGGCCGCTGTGACCGCCACGATACGGTCATTTTCTCGGGCAAGGTCAACGAGGGTATTCCCAAACACTTCCGTATAGGTTAGAGGCTTTTTCTGAGGGGAAATAGCATTGCCCGTTGCGATTTCAAAAGACCCGACGCCATGAAAATAGGTAGGGTTGCGCTCTGCAGGCGGATAACCTTTACCTTTTCTCGTCGTGACGTGCAGCAGGACAGGCTTGGTCATCTCCTTTACGTTCTGGAGTGTGTCAATCAAGTGGTCCAATCTATGACCTTTGATGGGACCAAAATACTTAAACTTGAACGCTTCAAAGAGCATCCCTGGTGTAATAAACGCCTTGAACGAGTCTTCGGTTCGCTTGGCAAGGTGGTAGATATCATCCCCAAATTTCGGAAGGGACTTCAAGAAGTCCTTGAGTTCTTCTCTAAGATCCATAAAGTATTTGGCAGAGAGTTTTCGACTCAAAAACGAGGAAAGGACTCCAACGTTTCGCGCAATGGACATCTCGTTGTCATTTAGGATCACAATAAGGTTTTTTTCCAGGTCACCCGCCTGGTTGAACCCTTCATAGGCCAAGCCGCCCGTTGCAGAACCATCTCCGATGACCGCAACAATCTTGGCAGGATCTTTTTTCAGGCACTTGCCGCACGCAATCCCAACGCCTGCGGAAATGGAAGTGCTTGCATGACCCGTGGAAAAGGCATCGTAAGGACTTTCGCTCATGCGGGTGAACCCGCTCAGGCCACCATACTGTCGCAGGGTGTGAAATCGATCTCTCCGCCCTGTGAGCAGTTTGTGGGCGTATGCCTGGTGGCCAACGTCCCATATGATTTTGTCGTTCGGGGGATCAAAGACGTAGAGCAAGGCTATGGTTAACTCGACCACTCCCAGGCTGGGGGCCAGATGCCCGCCCGTCCGGGAAACCGTTTCAATGATTACTTTGCGGATCTCTCTGGCCAGTTCTGGAAGTTCTGACCGCTGTAATCGTTTTAGGTCTTCTGGAGATTCTATTTTATTCAAATATTTCATGCTACTTACCTGTTCCAAATAGGCACTCGATCGACTTATCTTGTTCTTTCAAGCACATAGCGTGCAATCGCGGCAAGGGGCTCCCCTTTTTTGCCAAAAACCCTAAGCTCTTCCAAGGCGCTATCTATCAGTTCGCCTGCGCGGGCTTTGGCCTGTTCCAGACCCATCAAAGACGGAGTAGTCGCCTTTTGGTGGTCCCGATCGCTGCCAACAGGCTTGCCAAGCATCTCAGGCTTTCCTTCAATGTTCAGTATGTCGTCAGCTACCTGAAAGGCAAGGCCGATATCCCGGCCATAAGTACTCAGAGCAATTAGTTCCTGGAGGTTGCCTCCGCCAAGGATCGCACCGGCCTGCACAGAAGCCTCAATAAGCGCCCCGGTTTTAAGTCGATGAAGCCTCTCAAGCTCTTCCAAAGTGATTCCTTTTCCCTCAGAGGAGATATCCATCATCTGGCCTTGCACCATACCGGAAAAGCCTGCAGCCCGGGCAATTAGATAAGTGACCTCCAGCCACTTGAAGGTGTCACCCTGGTGGTGCCGCCCTGCATCTGCCAGGACCTCAAAGGCAGCAGTCTGCAATGCGTCTCCGGCCAGGATGGCAGTGGCCTCATTGAATGCCTTGTGGCACGTCGGTTTGCCACGACGGAGGTCGTCATCGTCCATGGCCGGAAGATCATCATGGATCAAAGAATAAGTATGGATGAGCTCAAGTGCACATGCAGCAGGCATCACATCCGCCTTAGAGTTCCCGACGGCTTCTGAAGCTGCAATGCACAGGATAGGACGCAGCCGTTTGCCCCCTGCTTCAAGGGAGTAACGCATGGCCTGGACCAGCGGGGTAGGGTAGGGCTCGCTACTGTCCCAGAGTTTCGTGAGGGCAGCATTGACGGTTTGCTGCTTTTCCTTCAGGTAAGCCTTTAGGTCAAACATACACTCTATCACTCCATTTCATTCTTTTCTGGCGAAAAGGGCTCTGCATGAACCTTTCCTTCCTCGTCCTTGAGAAGCATGGAGACCCTTTTTTCCGTTTCGTCCAACTTGCTTGAGCAGAACCTTGATAACTTGACACCCTCTTGAAACTTCTTCAGGGCATCATCAAGACTCAGGTCGCCGCTTTCCAACTCGTGCACGATCGATTCCAATCGCCTCATGGCGCTCTCAAATGTCTGTTTGGCCATCCTCTTGCTTCCTCTCTATCAGGCAGACCATCGCCCCCCTTGAGACAGTGACCTCTACCTGCTGTCCCACACTCACCTGCTGAACATCCTTGACCAGAGCATACTCCGGCAAGGTTCGCGTCACGCTGTAGCCGCGCTGCAAGATGGCCAAGGGATTCAAGGCGTTCAACCTGGCCACAGCGGTGCGAAGTGTGCCATTCTTAGATTCTAAGAAGAATTGCATTGCAGATGAGAGGGTTTGGCGATGATATTTAAGTAATACATTAAGATCCTCGGCCATAAGGAGAGGACTGCACCGGCTGAGTCGCTCTCGCATCATATATAGACCATCTCTTTTGTCGTCTAATTGCCTTGAAAGCCCCTGCACGATTCTTCCGACAGCATCGTCAAGACGCAATCGATAGTCGGCCACCTGCCTGCTGGGATGGACCAGCCGCCTTGAAACCTGGCTTGTGCGTTCTCTCAAGAGCCGAAGCCTCTGAAACATGGCGCCTTTTAGGGCGCCCACGATTTCGCGTATGCGTCTCAATAGTTCCTGTTTGACCGGTACGATTAGCTCTGCCGCGGCCGAGGGTGTTGGCGCACGCACATCAGCAGTAAAATCAGCAATGGTGAAATCTGTTTCGTGGCCTACGGCTGAAATAACAGGGATATGAGAGGCAAAAATGGCGCGTGCTACGACCTCTGAGTTAAATGCCTGGAGATTCTCCAGGGAACCGCCCCCTCGAGCCAGCACAATGACGTCGGCATCGCCCATGTCATTGAGCAATCGGAGCGCTTCTGCAATCTCCTCGGCGGCTCCCTCTCCCTGGACCTTAACCGGTGCAATATCGACGGCCACATTTGGAAACCTGCGATTGATGACGTGCATGATGTCACGGATGACGGCACCGGTAGGGGAAGTGACAACTCCAATCTTTTGCGGCAGGAACGGGAGAGGACGCTTGTGTTTTTCCTCGAACAGTCCTTCGGTTGCCAGCCTGGCCTTGAGTTGTTCAAAAGCTAATTGCAGGACACCTATACCCTTGGGCTCCAAATATTCTATGATAATCTGATAGATCCCTTTGAGCTCATACAAATTGAGCCGCCCCATGGCAACTACTGCCATCCCGTCTTCTGGCCGGAATTTTAGGTTCCGGTTCTGAGGCCGGAACATAACGGCATTAATCTGGGCCCCCGGGTCCTTTAGTGTAAAGTAGAAATGCCCGGATACTGGTATCCGAAAATTGGAGATTTCGCCCGCAATCCACACAAACGGATAAGCGTTCTCAAGAAGCCCTTTAATAGCCCGCGTGAGATCGCTCACCGTGTAAATGCGCCGCTCCGGGAGCGTGAACTGATTATCCATAAGAAATTCATACCATATGTTGACATCACCGACAATCTCTTTTTGGGTGGCAAGGCCTCGCCATATTTTTGCCAGTTTTCGAACGTCCGATAATATATATTATGTCAACTTTAACGCCAAGCCGCTAAACTAAAGGCCTCGACGGTATCCCCACCATTGATGCATC
This sequence comes from Desulfobacterales bacterium, assembly GCA_030629475.1. Classification (GTDB taxonomy): domain Bacteria; phylum Desulfobacterota; class Desulfobacteria; order Desulfobacterales. The sequence goes on from DAOVOU010000156.1 coordinate 3,804, forward strand.
CCTCTCCTCACACGTATGAGTAGTCTTTTGGTATTTGAATAGAAATCTGGAAACTCATATCTTGTCCAGACATTCCATATTCTGGACCAAGGCAACCGTGCCTGCCCTGGCGCGACATCAGAATAATAACCGCTGCCATCTAAAAACCCAGCCCGCCCTGGCGCGACAGAAGCTGGACAATGCCACGGAGAGAAAAACCCGGTCTGGGCCAGGGTCTGGGCCAGGGTTGCCGGATTTTCCGCCGACACGGTCGGCTCGCTCCATGGGAAACCCACGAAAATCGGAAGTCTGTAGATTGGGCTGCTCAGGGAGCTAGTCTGCGTGGGTGGTCCTGCGGGCTGCGTTTAGGAGTTCTCTGATGGCTGGCAGTAGGTAGACGCTATCCAGATCCATCCGGCATAGGCATTGACTCAAAAGCCTGATTTTGTCGGGAAGGCTCTTTGATCTATCCATAATATAAAAATGGCGGCCTCTCACCTTGCACAGGCCGCTTGTTGCAGGGACTTCAGGGTCGTATAGATCCTCATATCTTATTGAAATCCCTAATTGTTGTGCCAAATCTTCCAGATGTTGATAGGTCTTTTCAGGTTCCATGGACCGGTTAAGTCTTTTGTGTTTGTTGTGTTTGTTGTGTTAACCCAATAAACCCAATGAACTCAATGAACTCAATGAACCTTATGTGCCTAAAACCGTCCAGTAATCCTCTTGGGCCGGATTTCCTGAGGGCACTGCCTCAGAAAGTACTCGTCTGTCATGCCAGAGATGAAGTCTCGCACGATCTCTGCATGGGTGGTATTGTTCTTGTATTCATCGGACATGCCATCGAGATAATCCGTAAAGATGATAGAGGCATCATTGCCCTGGTCAAGATCTTTGAGATAACGTTCAAACAACACTTGAAAAACGCGCCCGATCTTCCCTGCTTCCGGTTTTATTTTCGCATTGAGATATATCTCATTCAGGTTGAATTCTCTGAATCCTTTCAGGGCCTTTGAGACCTCAGGGCTAAAGGCTACGGCAGTCTTTTGGAAGCTGTTCTTGATGACATCGGTCACCAGGTTGTACACAATGGTCCCGTTGGTGTCCCCTAATCGTGCCACAGAGGGCTTTGGAAGCTGACTCCTTTTGATGAGGTTCAAGCGGATGGCGTCTTCAATGTCTCGTCCGATGTAGCTGATGGTGTCAGCCATGCGCACGACACACCCTTCCAGGGTCATGGGTGTTATAGGTATGTCCGGATCAGCAGCCTTGTTGGCTATCTCCTGATCAAAGGTTTGGAAGGTCTTTTCTCGCTGTGGACATAGTGCTTGAGTATGGATCTCACCGTCATGACAAAGGATGCCATCCAGTACCTGGAGCGTTAGATTCAAGCCCCTACCCTTTCGTTCGATCTTGTCCAGAAATCTCACGCTCTGAATATTGTGTCGAAACGGACCCATGCCGTGGGCCTCACACAACTCCGACAAGTATCTCTCCCCGTCGTGACCGAACGGGCAATGACCAATGTCGTGGCCAAGGGCAATGGCTTCAATGAGGTCTTCATTCAGTCCGAGAAAACGGCCGATAGCGCGAGAAATCTTGGAAACCAGTTGCACATGGAGCACCCTGTGGGTAATGTGGTCATTATCTACCAGATAAAAGACCTGGGTCTTGTCAATATAGCGCGTATAGGCCAACGAATGAAGGATACGATCAGAGTCCACTGCATAGTTCTGCCGATGACCAGTATCGATACGTTCGTCTGGAAAACGGCGGATGGCATCCTTGCTATGAGCAGCCAGAGGCAAAAGGAAACGCTCTTCACGCTCGTTCAGGGATTCCTTTACTTTCTGCAAATCGAGTGAATCAGATCTCTCCATTTTCAATCATTTCATCAATGAGCTTGTAAAAATCGATTCCCGCCTGCCTGAACCCCTCATATCCATATTTCATGTTTGCCTCCAGGACCCAAT
>DAOVOU010000270.1 GCA_030629475.1 Desulfobacterales bacterium
ATGGATGCATTCAACGCTATCCTAAAACGGGTTGAGCAGAAAAAGGAAGATTATGCTGCCTATGATTTTGAAAAACTTGAAATGTCCGCGCTAAATACCTTTTTTGACCTGGCCCAAGAATATGATAACCTGGAAAACCTCTACATAGCGAGCGTGACTGTACCTCGCGTCTTTTTTGGGCTACAAAGCAATCTGTATCTGATCGACCCCAAGACCGAAGCCATCACATGGGTCGCAAACAGTCACCCCGGCCTGAGCAATTCAGAGAATGAAGTGCCGGATCATATTAAGATCACAGAGGCCCCGTATCAACACGGCCACGCCTATGTGGTGCCCATCCACGGCAAGAAAACACCTGCCAGTCGCATCCTCTTTTACAGTTCACGAGACATTATTGGGATCTTTGAGGTAACTCAGGCCCGTCACCTCACGGAGGCTCAGCTTTTTTTTGTACAAAAGTATGTCAACCGCATAGGCTACAATCTGTACAACAAATTCCTCGCCGAACAGAACATTCAGCATCTCAAGTTTATCAACAATTTGGTGGCAGACATAGAGCACAATGTGATTGTGCCCAACATTCACTACAAGTATTATTTCAGGAAGATCAGAAAATACTTGAACACAAACAAGGAGATCGAGAGTGATCTTGACAGCCTCCTTGACGAAGTCAAGTCTCAGAACCCAAACCTGTATGCCAGGATCACTGAAATACTGGAAAGCGTAATCGTGGTGAACAGGGCCATGTTCACTGACCAGGAGAACATCGAGAAACATTACAAACACGCCAGCCTTTTCCTGGAAACTCTGTTTCGTCCGGACCACTTCTTGTTTGGCGAATACATCCTGAAAAAGGCCCCCTATTACTTGTGGGAAGACATTATAGTGCCCCAACTGGAACGATACAGGGATCGGTTTGCCCAACAAGGTATTGTGATTGACCATATCATCAAGGATCATAAGGCGTCTGAAGACCTGCAAGTTAAGGTGGACAAAGGGCTGATGGCTCAGGTGGTTGCGAATTTCTTTTCAAATGCTGCGAAGTATGCTGAATCTGTCGCAGACACTTCGGGAAGGAAGATCAAGAAGCTTGATTGCAGGATGTCGCTCATTGAAGACTTCTTTGGTCGAGGACACCACGGTGTGCGCTTCGGGATTTTTACTTCAGGGCCAACTATTGACCAGGAAGATGCATCACATATTTTTGACGAAGGTTTTCGACTTACAAGGAACGGAACAGTGGAAGGGAGGGGTCATGGGCTTTATTTTGTCAGGAACGTGGTTGAGGTTCATGGCGGGCTTGTTGGTCATAAAGAAGACGATCTTGGAAATGAATTTTACTTTGTTGTTCCGGCATAAGTATCGAAAAGTCGCCCCGGGGTTCCTGGCAATAGCGGTTTTGAGCTCTGTCTGGCTTATAGGTTGCGCTGACAATGTCTATGGCGAACCATCAAGTGGAGTTGATCCCTACGCCACCCTTCAAAAGCGCCTCATACAGGACGGATTTGACAGGTCCTTCATACGATTGCTCTATTCCAGGCCAGAGGCGGCCTTTGACCAGGAGGGTCTTACGGCCTATTTCTCTCATCGTGAAGCCACCTTGAACTACGATCAATTCTTGACCCGGTCTTCCATTGACCAGGCGATTGACTATCTTGGCCAACATCAAAAGGCCTTCAAGCAGACACAAAGCGTATACGGTGTGGAGGAGGAGGTCATTACCGCCATAATCCTGGTGGAATCAAGACTGGGCACCTTTATTGGGAAGCGCCTGGTACTCAATACCCTGTCTGCCCTGGCGGCCCTTGATGATAAGGATAGCCGGGACATGCTTTGGCACACTTATGTCAGACACAAGGCACGGGGTTCAAGGAGCCAATTTGACCAATGGGCCCGCCGAAAATCGGCCTGGGCATACGGTGAACTCAAGGCCTTTCTGCAACACGTGAAGGCCCAAAAGGTAGACCCCTACTCGGTATATGGCTCTTATGCCGGTGCATTGGGGATTGCCCAGTTTGTGCCTTCAAGTGTACTGCGGTTTGCTCAGGACGGCAACCGAGACGGCCGGATCAACCTGTATGACCATGAAGATGCTATTGAGAGCATTGCCAACTACCTTAAGCAGCACGGATGGCGGCCGGGGCTGAAGCGCCATGAGGCGTTTCGCACCCTCCTTAATTATAATCACAGTCGATATTATGCAGAAACAATCCTTAAAGTGGCTGAACGCCTGCGAGACCTCCGTCCAAGATGAAAGCCAGACCAGCCGGGAGTTGACATGAGTCATGGCCTAATGGTTCTGATACTTTTGCTTCCCATGGTTCCCACGTTCTGGGCGATCGTAGACGTGGCCCATCGGGATTTTGGCACCTTAAAAAAGAAGGCCCTATGGGGGGCGTTTATCGTTTTTGTCCCGTGTCTTGGAGGCCTTGTTTACCTGATCTTTGGACGCAGACAGGGTACAAAAATAGCCGAATGATGAGTTCCCCGTTTTCTGATGCAGCCAGGGTTGAGTGATAGATGGTTTCATGAGAGGGCGAAAGATGAAAAAAAAGCCGGATGAAGATCGACTCCCTTTGATTCAGGATGCAGACCTGGCTGGCAAGGTCGTGCTGGTTCGTGTGGATCACAATGTGGTGAAAGACGGTATTATCCGTGACCCTTACCGCATCGATCGCACTATCGGCACACTGTATAACATTGTTGAGAGGGGCGGACGGATCATACTCATGACCCACGTGGGAAGGCCTCGGGACAAAAAGACCGGAAAAATTACCTGTGATCCCTCCACTTCCATAAAGCCAGTTGCTGCTTATCTTGAACGTAAGCTTCACACCAAGATCCATGTGCCCACCTTTCGGGTTGAAGAAAAACGCGGCATTTTGGGGATTGATACGTCTATTAATCTGGCCATCAAGGACCTCAGGCAGCACAAAATTGGCGGCATTTATCTGCCCAACACGCGATGGTTTGAGGGAGAAGAGGCGACAGGGGAACTCAGGGAGTCTTTTGCCCGTCAGTTAGCCGGCCTCGGAGACGTCTTTATAAACGACGCCTTTGGCTCATGGCAGCCGAATACGTCCACTTATGACATTTCGACATACCTGCCATCATATGCGGGTTTCCTTATGCAGGAAGAGATCCAGCATCTGGACCAGGTTCTAAATCCCGAACGTCCTTTTGTGGCAGTTGTGGCCGGTGCGAAATATGATACCAAGATAGGCCCACTCAATGAGATTTACAAAAAGGTGGATCATCTCATCCTGGGTGGCGTCATTTTCAATACCTACCTGTGTGCCAAGTATAACATTCGGATCGCCGGGGTTTCAGAAGAAGACATTGATGCAGCCAAAAAGCTTGTCTCCCTTGACAAGGAGATGAAAAAGATTGTGGAGCTTCCCTACGTTGTGGAGGCGGACACCCTGGGCGAAAAGATTGAAGGACAATATAGGACCGTGGAGATCCAGGATCTCGTACCTGGCAAATCGTATGGTTATATCCTTGACATTGATCAGAGATCCTTTTCGGACAAGGAGGTAGCCGATGTAATCAGTTCGGCCAAAACCATCTTTGTCAATGCGGTTATGGGTTATACACCCCATTTTACTGAGGGCTCAGAGGCCCTTGACCGAACCATCGACAAGAACCATACTGCCTGGAAGTTTTACGGCGGTGGTGACACCCTCCAGGAGTTTAAGAGCCTTTGCCCTGGTCTCTATCTTGCGGTATTAGATGACGCCCTCTATTATTTTTTTACAGGCGGGGGATCAGTTCTTAAGGCGATCGAAAAAAACGATGCCTTCGGTATGAAGCCAGTGCAGGCGCTCATAGATAACAAGAAGGCGAAAAGGGATTGACAAGATAGGCTTTTTTCTATAATTTAGAACTTAGCTCCACTTCGTTCCGCAACTGGTCGAGTGGTCAAGTGGTTGATTAGTCGAGTGCCCGCCCTGGCGCGACGCCTTATCATAAACCACCAGGCCACTAATCCAGGTCTGGGCCAGGGGTTTAAGGGCCTTACGACTCGACAACCCCGCCTGCCAACGCCTGGTTTGCCGGGTAATTGTAACGGCGGCACCCGCCTGCCATGGCCAT
>DAOVOU010000109.1 GCA_030629475.1 Desulfobacterales bacterium
AACAATAGAGGAGGAACTTAATCGATTGGTACGCCCTGAGGATATGGCAAAGAGCGTGTATATAATCCACATGCCCCCATACAGGCTGGGATTGGATAAGTGTTATGACGGTGCAGAAGTAGGGTCAAAGGCGATTTACAACTTTTTGAAGAAATATCAGCCAAAGCTCTCGCTCCATGGTCATATCCATGAGTCTCCTGAAGTCTCAGGACGATGGTATGCAAAACTCGGCAGGACGATATGCATTCAACCTGGTCAACTTGATGCGTTCACCTATGTCACGATTGACTTGTCCACCATGCAATTTGACAGAATCAAGGAGTAATCCGTCAGGACTTCGGGGACGTTGTTGACTAAGTTGAATAAGTCCGGGGATAACAAATGATAAGTTAACGAGTCAGCAATGTCTCCGACTTCAAAAAAAGGGGGCTTCAAAGCCGTGAACGCTGAACGATCACACCTTCAGCATAATCACTATTTAATAAAAATAGACAAGGGTGAACGACTATACAAGTTCTACTATCTTCGTCCCGTCGCCGGGCGACGTGAGCATTTTGAATATCGAATATTAACAAAAGAAAAAACCAATGGAATGTTAGAAATGATAAGCTATAATTTCAAGGTCGTAAATGGTGTCCCTCAGAAAAGCTCTATCACCAAAGTTCCTGAAGTTTCAAAAGACCAATTAGAGGATATTGTTCAGAATGTTATCAGAAAAACGAATACCAGTCCCGATGAGTTCGAGGAATTGAACCTTTCCGAGTTTTCCACAATAGATGAACAACTTGAATTTCTACGACATCAGGATCGAGTAGATACAATGTATATTACCTAAAGTGATCGGTTCCAGGTTCAGGCCCGCCCTGGCGCTTCAGCTTAGTCTAAGCTACCAAGCCGGTAGTCCCGGTCTGGGCCAGGGGTTCAAGGTTCAAAGGTTATAGTATACTGATATCCTTCATTTTATAACACAATGCTCAGATTAGCCTCTTTCACCCATTGGGTGAAACATAACATTTGCCCCTATTGGCGCGTCATCCTTTTGTTAACAGCCAGTTAGGGCTCTTCAACCGGGAACCGTGAACGTTGAACCGCTCAACCCAGGTATTATGTAGATAAGGAGACACAGGAGTGTGACGTCTTAAATATTCGAGTAAGGCCAAGACGTTGTTGGCTATGTGGATATGAGGCCCATCCCACCGGAGCAAATGAGGGAAGCCGTAGGTTGGCTCACAGAGCACATCGCGCAATATAGGATCATGGTGTTCTGCAACGCGGGCATCGGCCGTTCGCCTTCAGTGGTCATCGGCTATCTCTTTTGCGTCCGGGGATACGGTTTTGGCGAGGCCGTGGAGTTTGTGGCCAGAAGAAAGCCCGATATCTCCATGCTGCCAAACTTAATCAGAACCGTTGAAGTGGCCAAGGAAGAACTTGAATCGGCCATTACTTCCCGGAGTATGAGAAAAGCATCGTCAAGCGTTTGTGAGAGATTGAAGGAGACGAGAGGGTCACATCTTAAATATTAAATATCAGCATATTTTGAAGGGGTAGCAAAGCTTTCAGATCGAGTGCTGGATACATATCTGGCCGAGAAAAAGTCAGCCACTCCAAATTATCCACTTATCAGAAAATATTTTAAGAGAGGCTAGAAAAAACAGTCGGCACTTGGTAGAAAAGCGGCATCACCAGACCGCTTTTGTTTTGTCCCGCTTACTGCGGGATGAATTTTGATGGGGAAGAAATCCGAATAAAGACATGGGGTGACAGATGGTTCGTGAAGGATTACGATTTTCCCTTGACAATGGCAGGTGCTTCGGTATAAAAGAAAGTTTCATAAAGGGTTGAGGAGAAAGAATGCACGGGTATGTAACAAACCAACTGGGAGACAGGAACTGGTATTGGTGGTGGAGGAGGAACCTTGGAGGGGTTTACCCACCGCCTGGGAGGTAACCGGGCATTCCGGTAATTAATAATCTAAGCCGTGGGTAAACTTCTTGCCCACGGTTTTTTTGTTTCAGAGCCGTGGGTCTGCAAAATGCCGGCGGCTTTTTTATCCGTTTTGGCCAGTATAGGGTTTGTTGGGTTTATCGAGTTTGTTGGGTTTATTAGGTTTAACACAACAAACACAGGCAACTGGGAAATATTGGTAGCAAATAGCGATGTTACCCAAGACTCAAGAAGCTGAACTTAGTTCACTTCGCTCACAATTGGAATAGTGGAATGTTGGAATACTGGAATATTGGGTTAAGAGGAATAAAAACAATTAGAAAATGATTTTTTTCGGCTTCTCATCTCCAACATTCCAACATTCCACTATTCCACCATTCCATATTGATGGCCCAGAAAAGTGCCACTGAAAGATGAATGATTACAACCGCTTGTAGAAATTCCGAGACGTAATTATGACCGTTCATAGTATAAAGGGAGGCTTGTGGTGATCTACCCGGACAAAGAAGAATTTTTTCGGCTGGCACGCCGGTGCAATGTCATTCCTGTTTTCAAGGAGATGAAAGCAGATACCGAAACACCCATCAGCCTCTTCAAGAAAGTGGCTCAGGGGCCGGAGTCTTTTCTTTTGGAAAGCGTAGAAGGTGGAGAGCGCTGGGGCCGATACAGTTTCATCGGCCATCGCCCTCGGCTGGTGATAAGGGTGCGGGGTGAGGAGATCGAAGTCAGCGGCGGCAACCATCAGTGCACTCAATTTAAGGCTCAGCCATTTGCTTACCTTAAAGGTCTGATGGGGACCTTTCGCGCCGCGGCTGTGACCGGATTGCCCCGATTTTTCGGCGGCCTTGTGGGCTACCTCAGCTACGACATGGTGCGCTTTTTCGAACACCTGCCAGATCCCAAGCCAGACGATGTGGGTATGCCGGATGCCACTTTCATGATGCCGGAACAGGTGATTATCTATGACAACCTTGCCCAAACTATCAAAGTGGTGGTCAATTGCTGCGTGCCGGATTATGATAACCATACTGATGCCTATGATCAGGCAATAGAGCAAATTGCGGAGACCGAAAAACTGCTCCATGTCGCCATGACATCTCAACCGAGACCAAGAGGCATCCAGCAAGATGTGGCTCTGACAGCCAACATGGATCGGAGGCGATTCGAAGACATAGTCAGCCGGGCTAAGCAATACATCGAACAGGGCGAGGCCATCCAGGTGGTGTTAAGCCAGCGTTTTCATACAGACCTGCATGTTGAGCCTTTTGAGATTTACCGGGCCCTCAGACGGGTGAACCCATCTCCCTATATGTACTACCTGCAATTCAACGACGAGATCGTCATCGGCGCCTCTCCCGAGGTTCTGGTCCGCCTGGAAGACGGCCGTGTGGCGTTGCGTCCCATAGCCGGTACCCGGCCACGAGGTAAAGATGCGGAGGAGGATCGGCGTTTGGAGGAGGAGCTGCGTGCTGATCCCAAGGAACGGGCAGAGCATGTCATGCTGGTGGACCTGGGTCGAAATGATGTGGGCCGGGTGGCCGCTGTCGGCACGGTTGAGGTTAAGGACCTCATGGTGGTGGAGCGGTACTCCCATGTGATGCATCTGGTCTCCCATGTGGAAGGGGATCTGGCACCCGGTCTGGACATGTTTGATGTCCTGCGTGCCAGTTTCCCGGCTGGCACGGTTTCCGGGGCTCCCAAGGTGCGAGCTATGGAAATCATCGACGAGCTGGAGCCCACGCGACGAGGCCTTTATGCGGGTGCAGTCGGCTACTTCGGTTTCTCCGGCAATATGGACTTTTGTATCACCATCCGCACGCTGCTCGTGCGGGGTGGCTGTGTCTACCTTCAGGTGGGTGCCGGAATCGTCGCTGATTCGGACCCAGCCAGAGAGTACGAGGAGACGGTGAACAAAGGTAAGGCCCTGGTCAAAGCCTTGCAAATGGCTAATAGCGGATTGGTATAATCTGAGAGAATTGAAACTTGATTCGTAATAGTTTACCGCAGAGCACGCAAAGAACGCAGAGAAAATATAAATTCAAAAAATGTTTTTTCATACTCAGCGATCTCCGCGTTCTCTGCGGTAAATGGAAGGATGGTGAACGGTTACCTTGATTCTGATGATCGATAACTACGACTCGTTTACGTATAATCTCGTTCAGTACCTGGGAGTACTTGGTGCCGATGTGGAAGTGCGACGTAATGATCAAGTTAGCCTGGAGGAAATCGAGGCCATGGCGCCGGAACGACTGGTTATCTCGCCGGGGCCTGGCGTCCCACAGTCGGCGGGAATCATTGTCCCCATGATCGAGCGCTTCTATCAGCGGGTGCCTATCCTTGGTGTCTGCTTGGGGCACCAGGCTGTTGGTGTTTCTTTTGGTGGCCGGGTCGTGCGCTCTGCCCGGCTCATGCACGGAAAGGTTTCCAGGATTTATCACGACGGCCGAGGTGTTTTTCGGGATGTGCCTGATCCGTTTACTGCCACCCGTTACCACTCTTTGGCTGTTGAAAGTGAAAGCCTTCCATCCTGCCTGGAAATCTCGGCAAAAGCCGAGGACGGCGAGATTATGGGGCTGAGACACCGGGATTACCCTGTACATGGGATACAGTTTCACCCGGAATCCATTCTCACTCAGGAGGGCATGCGTATTCTGGAAAATTTTCTTACGCTTTAGCGGTTTTTTGAGTTTTTTGAGTTTGTTGAGTTCATTGAGTTCAGAGGGTTTTAACATTCACCCTGTGGAGCAAAAGGTCTGCTCACAATGGAGCAAGTTATAGAATCGCTTCGCGATTTTATGTAACGCGGCTTCGCCGCTCGAAAAAAGGAAATTCCTATACTATCAAGTTAAAGAGAACAAATTTTAAAGCCTTATCTGTGAGATAAAAAGCTTACTCCACAGGGCAGGCAAACCCAATAAACCCCATAAACACGACAAACACGACAAACACAATAGGAGGAGATCATGTTGAAGCAAGCTATCCGGAAAGTGGTTGACCGCTCGAACCTAAGCGAAGAAGAGATGGAAGCTGCTATGGACGTGATCATGAGCGGCCAGGCCACTCCGGCCCAGATCGGCTCCTTCATAACCGCCCTTCGTCTCAAAGGAGAAACCATTGAGGAAATCACAGCGGCCGCCCGCGTCATGCGGCGAAAGGCGACTCGTATCCAGGTCGATAACGCCCTGATAAACATCGATCGGGAGGAGATCAATCTGGACACGGAAACAATCGTTGATACCTGCGGGACCGGCGGCGATGCCACTAACACGTTCAATGTTTCCACCACCACAGCCTTTGTGGTGGCCGGTTGTGGCCTGCGGGTCGCCAAGCACGGCAATCGTTCTGTCTCCAGCCTTTGCGGCAGCGCCGACGTCATTGAAAAACTGGGAGTGAATTTGGATGTTCCCTCTGCTGTGGTTGAGAAATGTCTCAACCAGGTGGGCATCGGCTTTCTCTATGCCCCGGCTCTGCACGGTGCCATGAAGTATGCTATTGGACCCCGTCGGGAGATCGGCATCCGCACCATTTTCAACATCCTCGGTCCCCTCACGAATCCGGCGGGCGCAAACGTTCAGGTGCTTGGCGTCTACAAAAAGGAGCTTACGCCGGTTCTTGCCGAGGTTTTGAATAAGCTGGGCACGCGCAGTGCCTTCGTGGTCTATGGCGAGGGTAGTCTTGATGAAATCAGCATTACCGGCAAAACCCAGGTGAGCGAGTTGAAAAACGGCAAAGTCGCCACCTATACCATTAAACCGGAGGACTTTGGCTTGGCTTGTGCCAACCTGGATGATATTCGAGGTGGTGACGTTCAGGAAAATGCCAACATTGTCCTCAGCGTGCTCCAGGGTGAGCCGGGAGCCCGGAGAGACATGGTGCTGCTCAATGCTGCCGCTGCCCTCGTAGCAGCAGGACGAGCTACGGATTTTCAAGATGGTATCACCCAGGCCGCTGAGGCCATTGATACCGGGCGTGCCATGGAAAAGCTTGAGGGGATGAAGGCAATCACCAATGAATACAAAGAAGCTCATTGAGTTTGTTGGGTTTATTGAGTTCATTGGGTTAACACGACAAACACAACAAACACAAAGAACACAACAAACACGACAAACACGATGATTCTTGACGAGATTGTTGCCAAAAAACGTCGTAGAGTAGATGAGCTAAAACGGATACACTCGGTAGCTGATCTGCAGAGGCCCGCAGCTTTGGCGCCTGCACCACGCGATTTTCTTCGTGCCCTACAGGACGGCGGAGAGCCTGCGATCATTGCTGAGATCAAGAAAGCTTCACCCTCGGCAGGAGTGATCCGCCCCGATCTGGATGTGGCGGCCATTGTTGCAAGTTATGAAAAGGGAGGGGCCGCTGCCATCTCAGTAATTACCGAAGAAGACTTTTTTCTGGGGAAACTGAAATACCTTAGCCAGGCACGTGATGCTGGCCGTTTGCCGGTCCTCTGTAAGGACTTTATCATCGATCCTTTGCAGGTACTTTCCGCCCGGGTAGCCGGAGCAGATGCTTTGCTGCTGGTGACTGCTGCGTTGAACCAGAATTTGCTGGCGAGTTTGCTGAGGGAAGCTCGCGCTCTTGGCATGGCCTGTTTGGTAGAGGTCCACGATGAGGATGAGCTGGCCCGGGTGCTGGCAACCGACGCCCGAATTATCGGCATCAACAACCGCAACCTGCGGACCTTTGAGGTGGACCTGAAGACGACCCTGAGGCTGCGGCCCCTCGTGCCTGCGGATCGGTTGGTGGTCAGCGAGAGCGGTATTCACGAGCGCGCTGACCTGGAATCCTTGGCGGCTGCAGGGGTAGATGCGGTGCTGGTGGGAACCAGTCTTATGCGTGCCAGCGATCCTGGGGAAAAGCTCAGAGAACTTAGGGGCCAATTAAAGAATAAATCCGAATATCGAATATCGAAGTTCGAAACAAATTCGAATATCAAATGACCAAATGTTCAAAACTTGAAGGTATGATCTTCCAATCCTCCAATGATCAGCGGCGGACTGTCTGGCGAAAAAAGCATCTGTATCGGGTTCTAATCGGTTTTGAATTTTGAGTTTCTGTCATTTGATATTGTTTCGAGTTTCGTGGTTAGCGCAAGCTTCACTTCGTGTCGGATTTCGAATTTATGACTTTTAGAACCTTTTTGGTTCCGGCTTGTCCGGGTTAAGGGAAGGCAATGAAGAATAAGAGC
>DAOVOU010000325.1 GCA_030629475.1 Desulfobacterales bacterium
AGAAAACATTTCATGGCATTTCATAGGCCACCTTCAATCGAACAAGGCAAAGTATGCGGTCAAGCTCTTTGACCTGATTCACTCTGTAGACAGCCTCAAGCTTGCAAAGGAATTAAACAAACGAGCTGGTGCCCTTGGTAAGGTCCAAAAGATCTTGGTTCAGGTAAACATTTCCGGCGAGGCAACCAAGTCCGGCATCGAGACGGAACGAGCCATTGACCTGGTGCGCCAGATTGCCCCCCTTGAAAACCTCGCCATCCGCGGGCTTATGACCATGCCCCCATACTTCAATGCTCCAGACAGGGTACGGCCCTTCTTTCAGGCTCTCAGATCCCTACAAGTCCTTATCCGCCAGAAAGCGATTCCGAATGTGGACATGACTGAACTTTCCATGGGCATGACCGGCGATTTCGAGGCTGCCATTCAGGAAGGGGCCACATTGGTGCGGATTGGAACGGCTATTTTTGGAGAAAGAAGATAAATGATCAAGGGAACGGGCGAGAGAACGCTTTGATCGGTTATGAATAGTCTATCATGAAAGTTCTACTGCACATTTGCTGCGCGCCCTGTGCTATATACCCCTTGAAAATTCTTCGATCAGAGGGCTTTGAGGTCATGGGCTTTTTTTACAATCGCAATATCCAGCCTTTTCAGGAATGCCAGCGGCGTGAAAACGCCCTCAAGACCTATGCCGAGCAGGTAGACTTAGAGGTTATCTATCAGGACGGTTACGACATGGAAACATTTCTCCAGAATGTGGTGTTTCGTGAGGAAGAACGTTGCCACTATTGCTACCACGACCGGCTAAAGACCGCAGCAATCATCGCCAAACACGGCAAGTTTGACTATTTCACCTCCACCCTTTTGCAAAGTAAATTCCAGAAACATGACATGATACGCTCGATTGGGGAAAGCCTTGGTAAATCCTACGGCGTGCCGTTCCTGTACCGGGACTTCCGGGAGGGCTGGAAGGAGGGGATTGAGACCTCAAATCGTCTGAATATGTACCGCCAGCAATACTGCGGATGCATATACAGCGAGAAGGAGCGGTATTATAAGGGAACAGGGTAGATCGTTCGTTTTATCCGACAGGATTGACAGGATTATTTGGATTCATTTGTTGCTTTCTCACCTTCCAGATGAAGGCGAGAAACCGCAATCCGCCTTGCGGCGGAAATCATGGCTTCATTATTCGTACCGCTCATTTTTCGATTCTATTGCCCCACTTTCCCCATGTTTTAGGACAGCTCTTCCCTCGAAGAGGGATTAAAGGTTTTGCCTTTCTTCCGGAAAGGCAAAAAAATATCTTGATTATCCTGTAAATCCTGTCTCACAGAAAGGAAGGCTTGTGAACTGAACGTGTTAAAGTAAGGATTCGGCGTTTTTCTGCATGCGTACAAAATCGTCCTCACTCAAGCCGGCGCCCAGGACAATTTTCCTTGCCTGTTGTTCAGTGATGAGATCCGAAGGTTCGTGGGCATCGGAATTCAAGACCAATTTTGCGCCGTGTTTCTTGGCCAATTTCGCAACGTGCCCGTTCGTCAAGCTGTGTCCCTTTCGAGCACTGATTTCCAGATAAACACCTTTCTCCGCTGCCATTACCACTTCTTCCTCCGAAATAAGACCCGGGTGGGCCAGGATGTCAATGTCTGCAGCCAGAGCAGCACGGTTGGTACCAGGAACAACGGGCTCTGCAATGGTTTCTCCGTGGACCACTACGATCTTGGCCCCCAGAGAGCGAGCTTGTTCAGCCAAAGGCCCAATATGAGAAGGGGGGATATGCGTCAACTCGATGCCGGGTACGGTCTTAATCTGGTTGACGCGATTCAACCTTTCCGATACAGCCACAATGCGTGGAATGATAAAATCCAGGTTGGAGGCATCAGCATGGTCCGTGATACCTATTGCCTTGATACCGAGTACCTCTGCCCGGTGGACCAGTTCAGATGGAACCAGGACACCATCGCTGAAAATCGAATGGGTGTGGAGATCAATCACGACTCTGTACTTAGCTCCGCTTCGCTACGCAATTTCAAGTGAGCTAAAATGCCTAAAGTGCCTAAAGTGAGCTAAAGTTAAGGATGAAAAAAGCTCTTATAAGTTGTAGAAATTCCAAAACGTTTATTCACATCTTGTATTTGCCAAAATCGTCGGGTGAAAGCTTTTCTAAGTACTCCTTCCATTTCATACCCTCCTCACTCTTGTCCCATGCTTCAGGTTCTTCATCCAGTTGCTTTGATTTCTGTATTACAATGTCATCAACGAATATGGGACAACGGGCCCTGAGGGCTATGGCAATGGCATCGCTGGGACGGGCATCTATATTGTATGAGTGGTCATCAAGAGAGAAGTAGATCTGGGCAAAGAATGTGTTATCCTTCAAGTCGCACACCTCCACCTTAGAGATCTTTATCTCCAGCTTATCAATGAAATTCTTGAACAGGTCATGGGTCATGGGGCGAGCGAAGCGAACATTCTCAAGCTCTGTGGCAATGGCCGTCGCCTCCAGGATACCGATCCAAATTGGAACTGCGTGATCTCCCTGAACAGATTTCAATATGACTATAGGGGTGTTTGACGCCGGATCAATAGTCAAACCCGAAACTTTCATTTCGTGCAGCATGGGATATGCCTCCATTTTCGCCAGAGTATTCTCCATGGCCCTTGCCGCCAGGGTCCCCGAGCAAGGAATGTGAAAACGCTTCCACAATCCTTACCGGCAAGATCTGGCCGACACGTGCCATAGAATCCGCACCATCCGTAAAGTTGACGATCCTGTTGCAGGGGGTGCGCCCTGTCAACTGATCAACCGATTTCTTGCTAGGGCCTTCCACCAGGACCTCCTGAGTCGTCCCCACCAGGGCCTTATTCTTCTTCAGGGTGAACTCCCTTTGAACCTCCAACAGGGTGCTGAAGCGCTCACCCTTTATGGCTTCCGGGACCTTGTTGGAAAACCTGGCAGCCGGAACACCTGGACGATCAGAATACTTGAATAAAAAGAGGCTGTCAAATCCTACCTGCCGGACAAGATCCACGGTGGCTTCAAAGTCAACCCTCTCCTCGCCAGGAAAGCCGATAATGATATCAGAGGATATTGCAATATCAGGCTGGACGTTGCATAATTTTTCAACCTTCTTGAGATAGAAGTCCCTTGCGTATCCTCTATTCATGCGCCTTAGCACGCGATCTGAGCCGGACTGAACCGGCAGGTGGATATGAGGGGCAAGTTTGTCCAGCCTGCAAAAGGCATCAATCAACCGATCCGACATGTCCTTGGGATGCGAGGTCGTAAAACGTATGCGGCGCAATCCTTCGATATCGTTAACATGTTCAAGGAG
>DAOVOU010000034.1 GCA_030629475.1 Desulfobacterales bacterium
GGTTCACGGTTCACGGTTCAGGGTTGACAACCCCTGGCCCAGACCTGGTTGGTGAGCGTGATAGTCTCTCACGAACGTGTCGCGCCAGGGCGGGCTTTGAACCTATGAACTTTGAAGGGTGAACTTTCTTTATTGACGCGTCATCCTTTTGTTAACAGCCAGTTAGGGCTCTTCAACCGGGAACCGTGAACGTTGAACCGCTTAACCCAGGTATTAGCTTGTGGAGGTCACCATGTCTTATGTGCCGAAGGTCTTGATAGTTGATGATGAAGCCCGCATGTGCGATAGCCTGAAGGTCTTGTTAAGCAAACAGGGCTACGACGCACAAACAGCGTACAGTGGTAAAGAAGCTATAGAACATTTGGCCAAAGATAGTTTTGACCTTGTTCTTCTTGACATTGTTATGCCGGATATGAGTGGTCATCAGATTATGGACTATATAAATAGCCAAAATCAGGAGACCTTGGTCGTCGTTATGACGGGGCATGCGTCTCTGGACTCGGCCATAGAATCCTTGAGGAGGGGAGCGTACGATTATCTGAGAAAGCCCTTTGATTTTGAGCAACTTGAAAAAAGAGTCAAGAATGCCCTTAATCAGAATAAGTTGAAGCGGGAATATGAACTTGTCAACGGAAAGCTCGAGCTAACAGAAAAGCGATATCAATATCTGGTCAATGTCTCCCCAGATATAATTTATACCCTCGATCATGAGGGAAAATTTACATTTATAAATGGTGCTGTTGAACCTCTGCTTGGCTACAAAAGCGAGCAGTTGATTGGCAAACATTATGCCTCCATTGTCTTTGAACACGACATAGACAAAGCAAAAAATCATTTTAACGAAAGGAGAACCGGTGGACGTGCCGCTAAGGGCGTAGAATTAAGACTAAAATGTTCTGAGAACCACAATACTCACGAGAGATGTTTGACGGCGGAATTAAAGGCCATGGGGATGTATGATAAAGCTGTCGGCCAACAAGACAAAAAGTTTATAGGAACCTACGGGGTGGCGAGAGATGTAACCGATCGCAAACGCCTTGAAGCCCAATTGCTCCAAGCCCAGAAGATGAAGGCCATTGGAACCCTTGCAGGTGGCATCGCCCATGACTTTAACAACCTGCTCATGGGTATCGAGGGACGGACCTCTTTGATGCTTCTGCATATCGATTCTGACCATCCCCATTTTGCCCACATCAAGGGGATACAGGATATGGTCGAAAGGGCGGCAGATCTTACCAAACAACTCTTAGGTTTTGCCAGGGGCGGCAAATACGAGGTCAGGCCCACCGACCTAAACGAGCTCATCAAGAAGTGTTCTGAGATGTTTGGTCGCACGAAGAAGGAGGTCAGGATCCACGGAAAATATCAGAAAGATATCTGGACGGTAGAGGTGGACCGGACACAGATCGAGCAGGTGCTGTTAAACTTTTATGTGAATGCCTGGCAGGCCATGCCAGGGGGCGGAGACCTGTACATTCAAGCGGAAAATGTCAGGCTTGACGAGGGCGAGGTCAGGCCTTTTGGGGCAAAGCCTGGCAATTACGTGAAGGTATCTGTGACCGACACCGGCGTTGGCATGGACGAAGAGACGCAACGGCGGATATTTGAGCCCTTCTTTACCACCAAGGAGATGGGCAGGGGAACAGGCCTGGGGCTTGCTTCTGCTTACGGTATCATCAAGAATCACGGTGGAATCATAAATGTTTACAGTAAAAAGGGTGATGGGGCAACCTTTAACATTTACCTGCCTGCAGCAGATGCACTGATCAGTGAGCAGAGCCTAGAAGAGAGAGAGAAAGAGATTCATGAAGGACACGAAACGGTCTTGCTTGTAGACGATGAGGATATGATTATTGATGTTGGCCAGGAAATGCTAACAGCAGCGGGCTATGACGTCTTGTCGGCTAGAGGAGGCAAAGAAGCCGTAGAGGTCTATAAGAAAAACAAGGACAAGGTTGATATCATCATCCTGGATATGGTCATGCCGGACATGGGTGGCGGTGATGTCTATGACACACTGAGGGAGATCAACCCGGACATAAAGGTGCTTCTTTCAAGCGGATACAGCATTAGCGGCCAGGCCACCGAGATACTGGAGCGTGGTTGTAATGGCTTTATTCAGAAGCCCTTCAATATAAGGCGGCTGTCTCAAAGGATAAGAGAAATCCTCGATAGCTAACAGGACATCTGGGCTTTGCCCCAATTGGAGCACCCAAAACACTCCATTCTTCAATTTTGTTCCTCCGCTTTACGTGATCGTGAAAGATTCAGCCCGTCGTATCCGTACAGCCCGTCTTTGTGCCAGGCTCTTCGACCGAGCAGTTCTTATAGAATGACGGAAAAAATACTGGTCATTCATCCAGGGGCCCTGGGGGATCTGGTTCTTAGCTTTCCAGTACTTGTGTCCTTGAAGCATGAAAAGAAAGCCTCTGTGGCTCTTTTGTCTTCAAGTGAAGTGGGAAAGATCGCACACGAGTTGAATGTAGTGGATGCGCATTTTTCTCTTGAGAGCGCCCGCTTCTCTTCCCTGTTTCACGAAGAGATGACACCGGTTGTCAAAGAGTTCATAAATGATTACGATACAATAATCTTGCTCAGTTCTTCAGACGCCGTCGAGGGTCACCTCAGGCAAAACCACAGCGGAAAAGTATACAAAATAAGCCCCCGGCCTCCGGTTCAGGAGGAGACTCATGTGGCCCTCTATATGATGAGGCAGATGCAGGCTAAGGGGTTATTGGAGGATTGCGGAGTGCGGAGTGCGGAGTGCGGAATGAGGGAACCGGTGTTGGCGTCTTGTGGCCAGGTTATCGATCAAATCAAAAGTCTGCGAGATAAGAACTTGATTATCATGCACCCTGGCGCGGGCAGTCCAAGGAAACGATGGCCGCTGGAAAGTTTTGTTCGGGTGGCTGCAATCATTAGGGGAATGAATCTTGGCGAATTGGTCTTTGTTGTGGGGCCGGCGGAATCAGACCTGACGCCGTTTATCAAAGCCCGGGCAAAAGAATGCTTTCGGGTATATGAAGTCTACGATCTTTCTTACCTAACGGCCTTGGTTCGGCAGGCAAGATGTTTTGTTGGCAATGATTCTGGCGCGACCCATCTTGCCGCCTTTATGGGGACTCCTACGGTGGCCATCTTCGGGCCTTCCAGCCCCAAGAGATGGTCGCCGGTGGGTCGTGCGACAAAGGTTCTTAGAGGCGTGGCGGACTGCGCCCCCTGCTTTGAAATAGATGCAGTCAATTGTGAAGACCCTCAGTGCCTAAATGGGGTATCCGTGGACATGGTTCTCGACGCTGTCAGGGAGATAACTCTGTGACTCAAGATCAAACACCTGAAAAAGCAATCATCTTTATGAATGCTGAGGAGAGAAATGGAGGATTCAGATAAGGATCAATTCCTGGATAAATTTATAGGATCGGCCATGGGAACGTTTGTGGGGGACGCTTTGGGTGAGCCTGTGGAAGGTTGGCCTCACGGGGCGATTTATAGTCAGTTCGGTCTCCTTGATACCATGATCCGGGAAGAAGGGCACTACACGGATGATACGCAGATGATGATAGGGATCTTGGAGACCCTGGTAGAAAAAGGAAGGTTCGATCCTGCGGTATGTGCCAGGAAATTCAAAGAAAACTTTGATCCCGGCCGCGGCTATGGCCGACGCATCTTTGGCGTTGTGGAAAGGATCAGGCAGGGGATTCCCTGGGACCAGGTGGGCACAGACAGTTTTGGCAATGGTGGTGCTATGAGAATAGCCCCTATTGGCTGCTTTTACAACGCTGATCTGGAAGCAATCAAAGCAAACGCCATCTTAAATGCCCGAATCACGCACAACCATCCTGAAGGACTGGCCGGTGCTGTGGCGCAGGCTACGGCCGTGGGCCTGGCATTTCAACACGGCCTGTCAAGTGGGCCGATTGAAGTGGAGAAGTTTTTGGACAGCATCACAGCCCAGGTGACAGATATAGACAAGGGATTCGGCGAGGCTCTTGATGGAATCAAGTCGATCCCTCGAGGTTCCATGCTTGAGGTAATTGAGGCTATTGCTTCCCGGTATAACCTGAGCCTGAGGGCCATCGAGTCCGTGCCAGCCGCTATCGGGGCCTTTGTATTGACTGATAGCTTCCGGGATGCGGTGGTCTTAGCAGTTAACCTGGGTGGAGATACTGATACTATCGGCGCCATGGCAGGGGCTATCGCTGGTGCCTGTTACGGGTATGGCCGGATACCAGAAGAGTGGCTAAACCCCCTGGAAAACGGGGAGAAGGGACGGGATTATGTGATTGATTGCGTAAAACGTATTGTTCCGTTATTGTTGCATTAAAGTTGCTTTGCCTTCGTGCTGGCGCAAGAGTTCAGGAGTTGATTTACTATGACCACACACAAGGAAGAAGACCATCGTCCGTGGGGCTACTACCAGGTCTATGCTGATGAGCCGGACCACAAGGTCAAGCGGATCGTTGTTTACCCTGGTAAACGCTTGAGTCTCCAGCGGCACCGCCGCCGCGCTGAACACTGGTACATCCTGAACGGAGAAGCAATTGTGACACGGGATGATGAAGAACTACACCTTAAGGCGGGGGAAGCGGTTGATATCCCCCGCGGGGCCGTCCACCGCGTCATGAATCCTACAACGGAGGATATGGCATTCATTGAGGTGCAGACCGGTGATTATTTTGGTGAGGATGATATTGAACGGCTGGAGGATGATTTTGGGCGAATATAAGGGAAGAGGAAAAAAATAATTTACCGCAGAGGACGCAGAGAGCGCAGAGAAAAAATATAATAAATTCATTAGCCTGCGGTCTCCGTGTGCTCTGCGGTAAATATTAACAACTCCGCTTTGGGTATATTATTTATTGCCGATTACCTGACAGGAAACTTGAACATGACGGAACAAAAAATAGACCTGGTTGTAGTTATCATGGCCGGAGGGATGGGCACAAGATTCTGGCCGTTGAGTACGGAAAGAATACCCAAGCAATTTCTTAACCTGTTTGGTGATCGCACCTTGTTACAAAAGAGCTTTGACCGCGTTTCGAATCTTGTTCCTCCTGAGCGGATACTGGTTTTAACCAATGTGGCCTTTATCTCAATGGTAAAGGAGCAGCTTCCCCAAATTCCGGTCGAAAATATTATCGGGGAGCCCATAAGGCGTGATACTGCTGCTGCGGTAAGCCTTGCTGCGGTGCTGTGTCGCAGACGTTTTGGCAACCCGGTCATAGCAACACTGACAGCGGATCACCTGATCGAGCCTGTTGTTCTATTCCGGAAGACCCTGCTTTCAGCGGCCCGCAGGGCAATTGATGATAATGTCCTCTACACATTCGGCATTGAGCCGACCTACCCGGCTACGGGTTACGGGTACCTGGAACGCGGTATGCAAATTGCCGATGACGATGGGATTGAACATTTCCGGCTCGTTCGTTTCAAGGAGAAGCCGGATCTGGAAACAGCCCGCCGGTACATTGAGTCGGGCAAATTTTACTGGAACTCTGGTATGTTTGTGTGGACCGCAAATGCTATCTTGAAAGAGATCGAGATGCACCTGCCAGACCATGCGAAAGTCCTTTCCCATGCGGCTACCTTTGATCAGACGCCACAGTGGGATCAAGCCCTCAAGGCGGCATTCGAGTCGCTTCATGCTGTGTCAATCGACTTTGGAGTGATGGAGAAGGCGCAAAATGTGTGTTGTGTGGCATCCAGGTTTTCCTGGAGTGATGTGGGGGGGTGGTTGGCACTGAAAAGCTACCTGCCCGAGGATGAAGCAGGAAACCGCTGTAGAGGGAAGGCTGTGACGCTGGATGCAACAGACAACCTGGTCTTCTGCGAAGATCCCAGGGAGACCATGGTTCTGATCGGGGTCAAAGACCTCGTGATCGTTCGGGCAGGATCAAAGACTTTGGTTACTCACAAGGATCGCACTGAGGATCTAAAAAAGCTTGTTCAGGCTATGGAAAACAAATAAGGGAGGTTTTGTTGGGCGACCCCTCGTTGAGTGAGATACTTCTGCTGGCACTCCTGATTTTCTTACTCCTCTGTTCAGGTTGCTTCTCTGCAACGGAGACAGCGCTCTTTTCTTTGAACCGTGTTGAGCGCCGTCGTCTCAAGGAGGACAAATCGGCCCGCTCGCAACTTATTGCGAGGGCGTTGCAGCGGCCTCGTGAGTTGCTTTCAACGGTCCTCTTTGGAAACACGCTGATCAATGTGGCCACATCGGCAACAGCAACGCTCCTCTTCCAGAGGCTTCTCCAGGCGCACAGCCTCATGGCAGCCATTGTGGTAGACACCCTCCTGGTCCTTTTCATTGGCGAGATCATTCCGAAGACAATCGCAGTAAATCAGGCAATACCTTTGTCGCGTGCTGCCATTAAGCCACTCCATTTTTTCGCAAAGCTCTCCCGTCCGGTGGTAGGCATATTTGACCGTCTGGCCCGCTGGATTCTACGGGTTCTCAAAGTACCCGAAGAAGCGGGCGGGGCCCTCAGCCCATCGGAGCTGGAGGTGCTGTTCGAGGAAGCAGGCCGGAAAAAGACGATCACGGCAGAAGAGCGGCGCATCGCACGCAACATCATGCGCTTCTCGGAAACAACGGCAGAGGAGATCATGACGCCTCGCGTGGATGTTATAGCCGCTCCTTTGGGCGCCGCCCGTGAGGGGTTGGAGCAGGTGATGATTGAAGCCCGCCATTCGCGGATACCGATCTATGAGGAGGGCGTTGATCATATTGTCGGCTTCGTAAGCACCAAGGAATTTTTCCTCAATCCCGACCGCGAGATCCGTGAACTCCTCAAACCGGTTGCCATCTTTCCGGAAGGTGCGAGGATTCCCGGGGTTTTTCGTTACATGCAAAGGAATTTTCTCAATATGGCAGTGATCGTGAACGAGTACGGCGTCACCTCCGGGATTGTGACCATGGAGGATCTCGTCGAGGAGATCGTCGGCGAAATCTATGACGAGTACGAGAAGGCGGAGGAACTCATTCGGCCCGTTGGCCCGGATGAGTGGCTCGTGCTTTGTCGCGCCCCCATCGAAGAGGTTAATGAGGCATGCGGCCTGAACCTTCCCGAGGTAGACTCCGTGACGCTGAACGGATATCTCTGTGACCAGTTCGGAGAGATTCCTGGCCCGGGACAGACCATTGAGCGAAATGGTGCGCGTTTTACCATCGTGGAGTCCAAGCGGAGACGAATCGTGAGCTGTCAAATCAAACTGCTTGATGAGGAGTCGGCAGCAGATGATGCTTGAGATCGTCATGCTCCTTGTCTGCATTTTAGGTTCGGGCTTTGGCTCGGGCTCAGAAACCGCTCTTGTATCGGCGAGTCGGACACGCCTCCAGCATATGGCCACTGAAGGTGTGCGGAGGGCAAGGCTTGCCATCCAAATCCTCAACCAAAGGGAGCGGATCCTGACGGCCACGCTTATCGTGACAAATATCTTTAATATCGCAGGTGGCGCCATTGCCACAGTCAGTTTCCAGCGCTGGGTCGGCTCGCTGGCACCCATCGTGGCTACACTAGTCATGACATCCGTCTTGCTTGTGATCAGCGAGATCGTTCCGAAAGCCTATTTCCGACACCATGCAGACGGGATGCTGGTCAAGTCCGGAGCGGTCTGGAGGATTCTGTCGTGGATCCTGGCGCCAATCACTTTTCCTGTCCAGATCTTGACCAACCTTGTCTTTCGCCTTTTTCGGAGCCGTCCCAGGAGCCTCTATACGACCCGTGAGGAGATTAAGCTCATCCTCGAGGAATCGGTTGAAAGAGGCGGACTCGGGCGGTACGAGCAGGAGATGCTGGAGTCCACGCTCGACTATGCCACCACGATTGTTCGCGAGGTCATGGTTCCCATGTCAGAAGTTGCACTTCTTCTGGAGACAGCCCACACACGGGAGCTGATTTCACTTGCGCGTGAGCGGGGGCATACACGCATTCCAGTCTATCGGGAACGGGTCGATCAGATCGTGGGGCTGGTGAATGTGTTCGACGTGCTATACGACAAGCACAGAAAGACTTTCATTCGACCTTACATGCGGCCGGCCCGCCTGGTCCCTGACACGAAGGGCATCGATGATCTCTTCCTGGAGATGCAACAGGCACATGAGAGCCTGACTGTGGTAGTAAACGAGTTCGGGGCTTGCATCGGGATTGTCGCGCTTGAGGATATCATCGAGGAGATCTTCGGTGAGCTTGCTGACGAGTACGAAGATTTGACGCCCGAGATCCAGAAGAAGGAGCCGGGGCGGTTTCAAGTCAGCGCCAGAACCGATATCGACGACCTCAATGATGAGACCGGACTTGCGATTTCCAAGGTGGGATTCGAGACAGTGGGCGGATATGTCCTCCATTATCTTGGCCGGATTCCACGGAAAGGCGAGACCTTCACTGACGGGGACCTCACCGTGCACGTCGTTGAGGCAGATCGCTACGGTGTCAAGATGGTGGAGATGATATGGAAAAACCCGTAGGGAAAAAATATCCTCGGGTCACAGAAATCACAGACACCGACCGTATTGAAATGGTGAAAGAAATCTTTGCGACCATTACGGGAAAGTACGATTTCTTGAACCATTTCCTGAGCTTGCGACAGGATATAGCGTGGCGCCGTTTTTCGGTGGGGAAAATGCATTTTTTCAATACCTACCGGATGCTGGATGTGGCTACCGGCACAGCAGATCTGGCTATCGGTGTTGCCCACAAACATTCGCGCACCCGGGTAACAGGGCTGGACTTTGTGCAGGAAATGATAGATTTTGGCCGGGCAAAGATCCAGATGAAGCATCTGTCAGAGAGAGTACAGATGCTGCGTGGCGATGCCTTATACTTGCCTTTTTCTGACAGTTGTTTCGATGTGGCCGCAATTGCCTTTGGCATCCGCAATATCCCGAATAAGATCGGTGCGATCAAAGAGATGGTCCGGGTGGTCGTACCCGGCGGCCAGGTGATGGTTTTGGAGATGACCTTTCCCCGCAACGAGGCCTTCCGAAAGCTTTATGATGTTTATCTGAATCGAATATTGCCCCGCTTGGCGCGGGCCTTTTCCCAGAATCCCGAAGCCTATCATTATTTAGGGGACTCGATCATGAATTTTCCTGCTCCGGCCGCCCTGGCCAGATTGATGGAGAAAGCCGGGCTTGAAAAAGTGGAAAAGTACCCCCTCACCATGGGAATCACACATCTTCACCTCGGCGTAAAACCCGAGGTTCCACAGCCATGAATGGCGACACACTGAAAGCTTGGATAATTGAACGTCTCGGAATTTGTACAACTCGTTGTAATCATTTATCTTTCGGTGACACTTTTCTGTGCCATTGATCTGGAATGATGGAATAGTGGAATGTTGGAATGTTGGGGATGAGAAGCAGAAAAAAATCATTTTCTAATTGTCTTCATTCCTCTTAACCCAATATTCCAGTATTCCAATATTCCAGCATTCCAATTGTGAGCGAAGCGAACTAAGTTCTACCCCAGCACACAACTAAAATAATGAACAATTATTTTTTGATCTGTCCAATGAAATTGCGGTTTCAACGCAAGATGATATGGATTCTTCAGATTCTTGAAAGTATGCTCAATGAAGGATTGACCATAGTACGCTTTAATAATATCAACACTACTCCAATGATGGCGGTCGGTCATAATAATTCTAAATCCCAGCTTATCCTCTATTCCATTGAGCTTTTCTCTATTGATTGAAAACTTCAATTGGAACTTACCCTCTGATATTTCATTTACCGACCAGTCAATAAGGTTATTCATAAATTGCCCTTTGACTAAATTCGTTATCTTATCCTCCAATTCCTCTTTATTGCGCTTTTTTGTTCTTGGGTTGGAGAGCGATTCCTGCAATTCTCTGAGCTGTTTTTGCTTTTTTCCCAGGGACTGATAAATTCCCCTTATTTGTCCGGCCTTCAATTTCTCAGAAATAAAAACAACTACGGTTCTTTCTTCTTGCCAAATTTCTTGTTTATCCCTGTACACCTGGATAATGTTGCCACCGACATCAAGTTCCTCAAAATTATCAATCGCTTCATCGATCAGTCTTTTGTGATTATAAGGAGTTAATGCGCCAACATAATGCAACTGCAGCCCTTTGACAATAGCCATATTCTTCTTGGAATTGTTGCCACGATCAAAAATAAGCGTGTGTCTCTCAACGTCCATCCCTAACTCTTTCAGCCTATTTTTGATCTTTTTGACAACTGTCCCA
Organism: Desulfobacterales bacterium; assembly: GCA_030629475.1. Taxonomy (GTDB): domain Bacteria; phylum Desulfobacterota; class Desulfobacteria; order Desulfobacterales. Next base: position 10,210 of record DAOVOU010000034.1, read on the forward strand.
AAAACCTTAGTGTCACTCATGTTCCCCTGATAGGTAAGGTGAAACAAGGGTATCATGTCTTCACGTGTAACTACCATGGCCAATCCAATTTGCCTCAGATCATATCGCTTTTGCTTATTTTTCCCTCGTTGCGCAATAGTGCACCGCAAATTCGTTGTGTCAATGTAGGTAAAGAAATTGGTGGTATCAAAGAACAGGGTATCACTTTCCAGGCCGTATGCCTTAATGAGATTTTCTAATAATTCTTTCTCAATCTTAGGGATTGCTTCTATGGGGAGTGCATCCATCAAATCCCAAAAATGCTGACTATCTATTTTGCTTAAACTGCATCTAAGCAAGTATTGCAGGGTAGTTGTTTTAGCCCATTTA
>DAOVOU010000172.1 GCA_030629475.1 Desulfobacterales bacterium
GTCTCCCTTTTTCCCATTCAACGTTCGATGTTGGACGTTCGATGTTCGATGTTCATTTTTTTCAGTAAACCTTCCACAGTCCATCCGGTGCAAAAATAACTTAGCGCTTATGGGGCCAAGCCTGAAAGTGGCTAGTGATCACTGAGGTGCCTTTCTTTTGCCACATATTGGACTGTAATCCGGTCTTTTGAGCCAGGAGCGACTTTTAGGGATGCGGGGTGGAGTGCCAGGTTAACAGTCATTGTCCCAGTTTTCTTTATGTTATCAACGGGAACCTTTTGCGTATAGATCGTTGAGATATTTTCAAGTTGTCGAGTCCCTCCTATCACCTCGATTTTCTCAGGATCAAGTTTTGCCCCCACAAGGATTAAATGCTCAGGTAGCCTTCCAACCCAGTCAACCTGGATAGGCAACTCCTTTTTTATCGGAATATCAAGGGTGACTTCGAGAACCGGCGGTTCAACCTTCTTTACAAATACCCCGGGCGGCAGAGCAATGTTTTCAGGTGTAATGTTAAAAGTATTGGGCCCAACCACTGCTTTACTCAGGTCTAACCTCACCCGAACTTGTTCAGGTCGCATCGATTTTATAAGAGTGCCTGATCCACTCAGATGAAGACGGACAGCATTGACAGACGTATCTAGAATTTCCATTCCAGGATCACGATTCATGTATTCTACAGGAATTTCGAATGTGGTCAGGGTCTCCAAACCTCTTGTGAAGCTAAACCATACACCAGTTATAAATACAATCGAACCCAGAGCCGCTATCCCAAGCCTAAATTTTTCTTTTCTCAGATGACCCCACTCGGCTGCGGTGACGCCGACATGTTCCTCCAGTATTTGTGCAAGTTTCTCCTCTCGGTCGATGACGCTCACGTCGGAACCTTTAGCCACAACCACATTTCCTCTTTCCTCGGATACGACTATAACCAAAGCATCTGTTGCTTCGGCCAATCCCGCTGCAGCCCTGTGACGTGTCCCGTAGTATGAAGGGAGGTCCTTTCGGTTTGATAGGGGAAGGATCACCCCAACCTCGACAACCTGATTACCCTGAATAATAGCTGCCCCGTCATGGACAGGGTTGTCATGCCAGAATATACTCATGATCATTTCTTTGGATACCAATCCACGCCATCGTATGCCACTTTGGACCACCTCTTCCAAATCCTCTTTCCCCGGGAAAACAATCAAGGCCCCGATGCGTCTTCGAGCCAGCTCATAAACACTTTCTACTATGATTTCTATAGGGCTACTGCCTGTTTTGTGGGAGAATCCCCAGAGAATTGCCCCTAAATTCTTTGCCTGAAGTACGGAACGGATTTCATTTCTGAAGACAACGATAATGATAAGAGCGGCAACCGCAATAATCCCCTGAATGGCCCAACTGGTCACAATTAATCCCAAGTAAGCAGCTATCCTATGAAAAAACCAAAGAAATGCCATCCCGACAAGCACCCGGAATACATTGGTTCCTCTGAAGAGGACATAAAGACGAAAGAGGATGTAGCTGCTCAATGTGATATCAACGATATCCTGCCATCGAATGGTCGACACAAAATGCAAGAGCGAATTCATAGCCAATCAATCCGTGATGCTAAACCTTATGGTGTCAAGAATATTGCCTTCCTGGTCGATGACTTCTACGCGCCATGGGCCCTTATCAGCCTCTCGAAGCTGAATGGAGCTAAATGTGGACCAACAAGGCGGCTGAAGGGACAGCTTTATTCTGGTGCTGGGCTTATCCCTGTGAAACCACTTGTGGTAAATAAACGTTTTTTCAGGGACAGGATCAAAAGACGTAAAGCAGGAGACTTTTCCGATGGTCATGGAAAAAACAATGGCCTGGTTCTGGGGGATATACGCTTTTATTCTTTCACACATGGTCGCCTCAATTAGGGTCAGCTTTTCAGAAACGGGGGCAGACAAAGGATTTACGTTGTTTTGTGGGAGTGCCTGTGAAAAGAGGAAAAAATCAATACAAAGCAGCACAAAAAGGAATATGCGTAACGTCTTGTATCTTCTGTAACAGGTTGTAATCATATATCTTTCAGTGGCACTTTTCTAGGCCATAAATATGGAATGATGGAATAGTGGAATGATGGGGATGAGAAGCAGAAAAAAATCATTTTCTAATTGTCTTCATTCCCCTGCCCGCTCGCCAAGCTTGCGAGGCAGACGGGCTTGCGAGGCAGGCGGGTCCTAACCCAATATTCCAGTATTCCCTGGCCCAGACCGGGTTTTTACATGGCACCGCTTATTATTCTCATGTCGCGCCAGGGCGGGCCAACATTCCATTATTCCAATTGCGTAGCGAAGCGGAGCTAAGTTCTATCAATGAAACGCTTCAAGGACTCTTGCCATGGTATTGGCTCGTAGCCGCTGCATAACGTGAAAAGAGTGGTGTCAAGCACCGAGTAAGCGGGCCGCCTGGCGGGCCGAATGAACTCTTGGCTGGTAGTTGGCTCGACCTCGTTGGGGAACCCTTTCATTTTGAGTATCTCTTTTGCAAATTCAAACCAGCTAATGCCGCCACCTGCCTGCTCGTGCCTCCCTGCCCGCTCGTGCCCGTCCGCCACCTGCCCGCCATCGCTCTCGCTCAGGCGAGGCGGGCGGGTCGGCTTCGCCTCAGGCGAATGCCGGGCGGGCCTCGCAGTGGCAGGCGGGGCAGTGGCAGGCGGGGCCGTTCGATCTGTGAGGTGATATACTCCGAAATTGCCCGAAGAGATCAATTTGACCACGCCTTGTGCCAGGTTCACGGTACAGGTGGGGGACATCATCTGATCCTGTACGACCCTCAGGACCTCATTTTCCTTGGCCAGCCGCAGAATCGTATACACGAAATTGTTGCCACCTTTGCCATACAGGGAACTGGTGCGGATCAGATAGTATCGGTTCAGGATGGATTGAACAAAGACCTCGCCAGCCCGCTTTGATGCTCCGTAGACACTGATCGGATTCGGTTGATCATAGGGCTGGTAGGGTAGGGTGTTTTTGCCGTCAAAGACATAGTCCGTACTGAAATGACAAAGTGCACTTCCGAATTCCTGACAGGCAATAGCCAATTGCTGAACCCCGTATGCATTCACACGAAACGCTGCCTCGCGATTCGTCTCGGCCTGATCAACCTGATTATAGGCAGCGCAATTGATAACCAGGTCAGGTTCAATCCTGCCCACAAGATCAAAGACACTTTTTTTGTCCGTGATGTCCAGCCGATTTTTGTCAAAGGAGAGCGTTTCATGCTCTTTTGCTATCATCGGAATCAAGTCTTGGGCCAACATGCCCTTAGAGCCTACAACGACGACCTTCATGATACACTCCAGAACCCTTTGCTTTCCTTAGTGAGCCTTTCCTTAAGAGGCTTCCACCACCATTCATTCTCCTTATACCAGGCCACGGTCTGTTCCATTCCCTCCCGGAAGGCCACTGTCGGTTTCCAGCCCAATTCGCCTTTGATTTTCCTGTTGTTCAAGGCGTAGCGCAGGTCGTGCCCGGGGCGGTCCGCGACAAAGCTGAGATACGATTTCTCCTTGCCGAATAAAGCCAAAAGCTCTCGCGCCACATCAATGTTCGGTTTTTCTGTATTACCGCCAACATTGTACGCCTCCCCGGGTTTTCCCCGGTGCATTATCTGGTCAACTGCCCGGCAGGTGTCTGCAACAAAGATCCAGTCCCGGACGTTTAGGCCTTTTCCGTAAATGGGAACGGGTTTATCTTCCATAAGGTTGGTAATCATAAGAGGGATGAATTTTTCCGGAAATTGGTAAGGCCCATAGTTGTTGGAGGGCCTTACGATGAGGATCGGCAGCCCATAAGTCTCAAAATAAGCCCGCACAAGAAGATCTGCAGCCGCTTTAGTGGCGGCATAAGGGGAGTTAGGACGAAAAGGACTTTCTTCGAAAAAGGAGCCATCTTTCCCCAGGGTTCCGTAGATTTCGTCCGTGGATATGTGAACAAACCGGAACGAGGGTTCCCGTGAGAGGGTATCTATCCAGTATTGCCTGGTTCTCTCCAGGAGTACATGAGTTCCCACGATATTTGTTTCAACAAATGTCTTGGGCCCTGATATCGATCGGTCCACATGGGATTCTGCAGCAAAATGTACCAGACTCTGAATATGGTCTTCCTGAAGCAGGGTCCGGACCAGGTGTTCATCAGTGATATCACCGTGAACAAAACGATAGTATGGATCATCCTTTAAGCTATTTAGATTCTCAGGATTGCCGGAATAGGAAAGCTTGTCCAGGTTGATGAGCTGAAGCTCGGGATGGGTCCTGCGCATGTGGTGTATAAAATTGGAGCCAATAAACCCGCAGCCTCCTGTTATCAACAGTGCTTTTTTCAAATTGTGTTTCCTCCGTTGTTAGGTAATAGTTCACCGCTTTTAAACCTCAACTACGTTGTTATCTCCGATAAGCAGGCGCAGGGCGCGGCTGTGGTTTGTGTCATAGTGGATAACCCTGGCCTCTCGGCCAATGAGGCTGTCCTCAAGTCTGGCTATATTTTCAATGCAGCACTTGTCGAGGATCACCGAATGCTCGATGGCTGAATTGATGATACGCGTTCCGTGGCCGATCGTCGTATAAGGCCCGACAAAAGAATTCACGATTTCACACCTTTTTCCAATAACCACAGGGCCACGGAGGCTGCTATTGACGATCCTGGCTGTCTTTTCTATTTGCACACGTCCGGAAATCCTGCTTTTACTATCTACTTTTCCCTGTATATCTCGTTTGATATAGTCATCCAGCACAACGGTGTTAGCTGCCAGGAAGTCATCCTTTTTCCCTGTGTCGAGCCACCAGTCATCCAGGATCTGTCCTCTTATTGATCCACCTGAGCGTATCAACTCCTGAATGGCATCCGTGATTTCAAGTTCTCCTCGACCACTTGGCCTGATCCGGTCAATTGCTTCGTGGATGGCGGGTGAGAAGAAATAGACCCCTACGAGGGCCAGGTTGGAAGGCGGGTCCTTGGGCTTTTCCACAAGCTTTGTAACCTGTCCCTTTTTGTTCAACACAGCTACACCAAAGGCCCTCGGGTCGTCTACCTCTTTAAGAAATATGAGTGCGTCCAGGTTCGTTGAATCAAACTCCTCCATAAACTCTTTGATCCCTTGAGCAAGGAGATTGTCTCCAAGGTACATCACAAAGGGCGAGTTGCCCAGGAAAGGGCGGGCTATCTTGACCGCATGGGCCAATCCCAGGGGTTGTTGTTGCGGGATGTAGGTGATTCGCACTCCCCAGCGGGTACCCTTGCCGAGAAACTGGCACACATCGTTTTGCGTTTCCGGGGAAACCACAACACCCACCTCTTTGATGCCCGCATCCTGGATATGGTGAAATACATACCCTAAGATCGGTTCATTGGCCACTGGAACAAGCTGTTTGGGCATGGTATGGGTCAGCGGCCTGAGTCTCGTTCCCTTGCCACCGGA
>DAOVOU010000075.1 GCA_030629475.1 Desulfobacterales bacterium
AGTTTCCTTTTTTCAGACAGGATTAACAGGCCCGCCCTGGCGCGACATCGTCGCGAGAGGCTATCCCGCTTCACAACCCGGTCTGGGCCAGGGGTGCGACCTTGCCTGGAGCACATTGTCATTGTTGATCTCGGTAATAAAGATATTGCGATCAAGCCCCGCAATATGTTCTTCGCCGCTCTCCGTGACCAGGGCGCCATGACCCTCTATGATGTAATTCAAATGTTCATAGGGGTGTCTGTGATACGGTGCGGACAAATAGTATTGCATGAACTCCCTCACCTCGAATTACCACCGGGCAAATGAAACCAAACAATATCAATGACAAATTCTCAGCTGTTTCTCTTTGTACCACTATAAGTAAATGCCTTTTCTATCATCTTTATATGGTTTCCTTTATCGATACCAATATCCCTACCGCACAGACATTTTATCCTGTCTTCTTCTTGTTTTACCTGGTATCTTTTCGTAATCCTGTCCTTATGACACCTTAAAACCTCTCCCTTCCCAATTTTATCATATTTCCATAGCTTGCTTCTACAGGCTGCACATTTTATCACTAGCACTATAAACCCCTGACCCCCTACAGGACTAATATCGAATTCAGGAAAGCTCCGGGGTCTTTATTCTTTAGGCTTCCGTGTTCTGTCAAGAATAAAGGCCTTTTTTATCCTTACAACCCCAATTCATCACTGATTTCCTGCATCGCCTTTATAGCGATATCAAAGAATCCATTTAGTTCCAGGCCTGTATTTTCTATCTCTGCAATAAACTCCCGATTACAATTTCGTGCAAATGCCTTACTCTTATACTTCTTTTTGAGTGACTTGACTTTCACATTTGCAAGTTTCTTTTCAGGATTCATCAATGCTGCCGCATAGATCAGCCCGGTGACAGTCTCTGCAGCCACCAGGGCATGCTCTATGTTCCTTGTTCTCTTTTTGCCTGCCACGTTTCCTCCGCCGCATTCCGATCCCCAGGCGTGCGTACGGACGTCCTATTTTCATGTCAGTATTTAAACACCCCATTCTCGTAAAGGATCACCCGATCTCCTGAAGTGAGATAGGCGGTGACTGTCTTTTTTTCAGTGTTCACCAGGTCCCAGTGAAGGGCCGAATCATTGAATCCCAATTTCCTCTTCTTCTCCTTTGTCAGCTCAGAGGGATTTCCGTCGTAGGTATCCGAATAGGATGCACCCAGGGCAATATGGCAGTTTCCGTAACGGCCGCCGTAATTTTCATCAAAAAGGGTATTCGCCATGAACTTATCAATCCTGGAGAATCGCCTGTCGGTCAAGGAAAACTCCCCAACCCTGCGTGCGCCTTTATCCATTGCTATTTGTTTGATGACGAAATCCTCCCCTTTTTCCGCTTCGGCCTTCAAGGCGTTTCCCTTCTTGAACTCCAATTTCACGCCCTCCACATAGTTTCCGCTCCGGAAAGATGGTTGGTTCGCAAAATAGACCCCTTCGGTTCCTCTCCAGTCAGGGGAAAGAAAGATTTCAAAGCTGGGAATGTTGTGTCCCGAGATTCCAATCCACTTCCTCCTTTGTCCCGGCGTGATTCTGAGGTCAATCTTTTCGGACTGGATATGATAGTATTTTACCTCCATGCTATTGATCCATTTTTTGACAGCCATGGCCTCTTTGTAAAAGGTCTTCCACCCTCGAACCGGATCGCCTCTATCAAGGTAACACGCTTTGATGATCTGATTTGAATACTGCCTCATGGTGAGCCCGGCCCGCTTTGCCAGCTCTGGGGTTGGAAGCATACAAAGGGTCCAGCCAAAGGTCCCCACTTCTTCTCGTTTTTCCAGGATCTCGCGAAGCGGCTTTCTGGAGATCACCGCCTTTGCAATCTTTCTTGGATCAATGTCGCTGAGATGGGTCAGGGATTCCGGGGCATGGAGATACAAGCTACCGTTTAAATGTTCGTAAAGCTCCTTCTCTCCTGGTGGCTGGAAAACGAGTTGTTTGTTATTGGCCTTCTCGTAAAAATGGCGCTCCATTTTGGATGTCAGGCCCATGCGCAGGACCGGGTGCATCCCCATATCAAGAACCTTTGCCTGAAGGCGCTCGGCCATCCCCATGGCAGCAAGATCGTATCGAATCAAGACGATGTCATTTTTTCTGAAGTTGCCGCTCCTTGCGGTTTTTAGCCCCCACAGCAAGACATCTGCATAGCGGCCTAATTGTGTGTCTGAAAGCATGATCGAGCCCTCCAACTTGACGGTATAGGAATTTCCTTTTTAGACACGGATTACACGGATGGCCACGGATTAGGTTTTATATTGTTTGAACAATGGCGCCATTGTTCAAACAATGCTTCCATTTCATAAATGCTGCCGCATTTATGAAATAAAGGACAGTGTAATCAGTGAAATCCGTGTCAGAGATTTCTTAAGTTCGCCCGAAGGGCGCTAAGTTCAAATTTTCTCCCCCGCGTTCTTGCGGTGAAGTGTAGCTCAACTTCGAACGGAAATCAATCATCCCGTCGTCTTGCCAGGGCAACGTCAAAGTAAGGCTTAACATTATCCGTTACGGCGTAACCGTACCCCCCTACCTTGACGTTGCCTTGCTCCGTCAGGCTGGGTCTGGACTTTGCCTGATACCTGTGTCATAGTATTGGACAGCACCATTTAGCAGCCGGGCCATGCCCGGTACACAACAATGGATCGATGCTGAGATTGTCAAGAAGAAAGCCAGCTTCCCCGAAAGGCAAAGCATCGTAGGGGTGCTTTTGTTATGACTGTTGCGAACAAAATTACCGTGTTGCGGATTATCCTTGTGCCGGTTTTCATTGTATTCACCATTCCGGATGCAACCTGGACCAGGTTTGTCGCTGCTTCAATCTTCGTGATAGCCTGTGCCACAGACCCTCTGGACGGGTACTTTGCTCGAAGCCGCGACGAGGTCAGTGTGCTGGGGAGTTTTCTTGACCCCTTGGCCGACAAACTGCTCACCATGAGCGCTTTTATCGTTATGGTAAAGTATCAGATCGTGGCTGCGTGGATGGCAACCATTATCGTCGGTAGAGAGGTTACGATCACCGGGCTCAGGGCCATAGTCTCTCAGCAGATGGGTGCCGTTATCCCGGCTAACCGATGGGGAAAAATAAAGACACTGGTGCAAATGGTAGGTGGCAGTATCCTGCTCTTCATGATCCCTTCTGGCGATTACAGTCAGGAAGTAAGTCTTGCCCTGCCTCCAGTTGCCAATTTCATTATGTCGGTTATATTAGCAGCCACAATTTGGTCGGGATGGGTGTATGTTAAGGAATACAGGGACTACCTTAAAGGCTCCTAATTCTCTTGTAGTGGTTCACAGGTTCAGAGTTTCGGTGAACCCTGAACCTCTGAACCCGTGAACGGTTACGTAAGATGAAAGGAGAGAGAACCGGTCAATTGGAACGCGTTGCTTTGGTTTCAACCCCATGGCCTCTTTATAGCCGTCCTTCCATTCAGCTCGGTGCCCTTAAGGCCTATCTAAAAGCGCAGTTTCCCGAGTTAAAGGTACACGCCCTTCACGTCTATCTCAAGGTAGCCGAATGCATTGGATACAAACTGTATCGTGCCATATCGGAAAGGACCTGGCTGGCAGAATCGGTTTACGCCGCCATGCTATTTTCTGAACGAACAAAAGAGATTGAAAAGGTCTTTTACCGAGAGGCCAGGGGTAAGCCCCACCTTCGCAAGATTGATTTCAAGACGCTAACCTCCCATGTCAGGGACGTGTCTGACAGTTTTATTAACAGCGTGGATTGGGGATGTTGTAGGCTTGCAGCTTTTTCAATATGTCTTTGTCAGCTCACCTCTTCGCTCTATTTTATCAAGCGCATTAAGCAAAGGTTTCCAGATCTCGCCATCGTGATAGGCGGGTCTATGTTCGCGGGAGACTCAACCCGGAACCTGTTCCAGGTGTTTCCCGAGATCGATTTTGTGGTCAATGGTGAAGGCGAGCTCCCGCTGAGCCAATTGGTTCGTCATCTGATAGATTCTCAAAGCCGTGAGGATATACCCCCGATTCCAGGGGTTGTCACGCGAAACGCTGCAAGAGATAGCACCCCTGCCTCCTTCTGCCAGGTGGAGGCCCTGAGCAGCCTCCCACCCCCGGACTACGATGACTACTTTCATATGCTTAAAACATTCAGCCCGCAAAAAACTTTCTTCCCCACCGTTCCAGCCGAAATATCCCGGGGCTGCTGGTGGCGCCGGCAACAAAGCGCCGGCAAATACTCGGGGTGCGCCTTTTGCAATCTCAACCTCCAGTGGGACGGATACAGGTCAAAGAGTCCAATACAAGTGGTCTCCGAGATCGATCACCTGACCACAAAGCACAAGACACTCTCTGTGGCCTTTATGGATAACCTCTTTCCGGTGAAAGCGTCCAGAGAGATTTTTGAACAGCTTGGCAGGTTAAACAAGGATTTTCGTTTCTTCGGCGAGATGCGGGCCTCCACACCAAGGCGCGTGCTGGAAGCCATGCAGGCCGCAGGGATGCACGAGGTCCAAATCGGTATTGAGGCCCTTAGCACACGGCTGCTTAAGAAACTGAACAAAGGGACCACGGCCATCCAAAACCTGGAGATCATGAAACACTGCGAAGACCTCGGCATTGCAAATGTTTCGAATCTGATACTCCATTTCCCTGGCAGCGACCACCATGATGTGGAGGAGACTCTGCAAAACTTAGAGTTCGCTCTGCCGTTCCGTCCGCTGAGGTTTGTCCATTTCTGGCTTGGCCTTGGGAGCCCTGTGTGGCAAGATTCCCGGGCCTTTGGCCTTAGGGCGGTCTTCAACCATCCAAATTATGCAGCCCTATTCCCACCAGATATTTCCCGCTCCATGCGTTTTATGATCCAGGCATATCGCGGCGACCTCGGGCATCAAAGGAAACTCTGGCAACCGGTCAAGAAAAAGGTAAGGGCCTGGAAAAAGGCATACGCCGAAATCCACAAAGGTTCTTCGCGTTCACCCATCCTCAGCTTTCGTGATGGCCGGGACTTTTTGATCATACGCCAGAAGCGGTTTAAGGCCGAACCCTTGACGCACCGCCTCGTGGGAACGTCCAGAACGATCTACCTTTTCTGCCAGAAACATCGTTCGCTCAAGATGATCCTGGCCCATTTTCCGGGGGTAGCTGAGGACAGAATAATGCCTTTTTTAAGGATGATGGTGGACAAGAAATTGATGTTCGAAGAAAATGGGAAATACCTGAGCCTGGCCGTGCCGGTCAGGCCATAGGTCTTTGCTCAATGCAAAATGGAAAGTGAAAATGAAAAATGAAAAAAATAGCCCCCGTATTCGCCAAAAGGTTGCGGTTGCGCGGCTCGTTTCGGTGATCGGTTGTGGGAGCGGCTTTCTAGCCGCGACAATCGGGGCTGAAAGCCCCTCCCACAGCGCCCTGGCGCGACACCAGAATAATAAACGATGCGATATAGAAAACCCGGCCCGCCCTGGCGCGACAGAAACTGGAGAATGCCACGGAGAGAAAAACCCGGTCTGGGCCAGGGTCTGGGCCAGGGTCTCGAAAAATGACGCAGCCGACTGACGATAGCCGTTAACTCGATGAGGATAAACCATGAGCAAATACATGCAATTGACGATTCGCATCCGCCCCTATTACAAGAAAAGTTTTAAGAAGGCATACCCAAGACTTGCCCATCGCCTCAGTTATCTGGATGAGGCATGGGTGGAGGAGAATCCTTCACTCTTTGAAATCATAGGAAAGCTTGACCAACTCCTGTACCAACTGGAAGGCGATCCGCCTTTTAGAGAGCTTCTCCTCCAGCACAGATCAGCCCTTCACAGACTCTACGAGGACATAGAGGAACGTATTGGCGACTGGCAGCTAGCAAAAGCCGATCAGCTTCTGTATAGAATAGAGGATATTTTTGACGACATAGAAGACGAGTTGGGCGGGTTATAGGAAACGTCGGGGTTCCTATAACCCATTGAAATAATGGCTCTGTCGGACACTATTATCTCTCGCCTCACGAATGGAATGATGGAATGGTGGAATAATGGAATGGTGGGAACAAAAAATTGCAGAGCGAAATGGGGCCAAGTTGGGCTTTTATCATGCTTTTCTCTTCGACGTGATAGCCTCTATCTCCTGGCGGATGAGTTTCTTTCTGGACCAGCGCTGGAGCTTTCCGATCAGGCCATATTCATAGGCCTGGTCCACCTTTTCTTCCTGTAGCTTGAGGCCTTCAGGGCCGCGCATGGCTGCCTGGAGGCACGACTTGGCACAAGGGCACCTCATACATTCGGGCGGGATTGTGCGTAATCCCTCCTCGCCTACAGGAAAAACCGTGTCAAGCTGACCAAAGCACTCTGGGCGGCCTGTTTCGTCATCAACCATTTCTCTTATACCTGATCCAAGGGATATTCTTGTCTCTCACCCCTATACAGTCGTTCCTCTCAAAAAATCAGACAAAGTCTTTTCTCTGATCGTTCTGATAGCTCGAGCGACCAGAGGGAGCACGCGAAAAACCGCTCATCACCGTTTGACAGTCGGATTCTCAGTACCACAGAGATGGAAAAAAGGAAAGCCTTAGACGAATCAGAGACGCCGCGTCAATCGATTATTAGACTGTCGCCGAGCGTCATAAATCCCGCTTAAACATCCTCTTTTAGCACTCTCCACCAATTAACCAATTAATTGTAACAAAACATTAACAAATCCGTAATCATTCTGAGACATCTTTGTTTTAATCCTTGCTGCTGGCAGATGGCTACTTGCCACATCTTGAGGCACTAAAACTACTTTCAACAGGAGGAAACAGATGAAAAAATTACAGTTGAGTGTATTGCTCTGTGCAGTTTTCGTGCTTTTGACCAACATTCAGGCCAGGGCAGGCGACCTGGTGGATATCTTAGAGAAAAAGGGAGTCATTACCGAGGACGAGGCCAGGGAAGCGAATGAGGATAAGGCCAAAGAAAAAAGTCTTAAGGTCTTAGAAAAGATCGATTTCAAAGGAGATCTAAGGCTCCGCCATGATACTCAGTGGAGGACTGAAAAGAAAGCGGGTAAAGACGAAGAAAAATATCACCGCAACCGTGAGCGGTTCCGCCTCCGTTTAGGTATCAAAGCAAAAACAACAGAGACCACGGAAGTTGGCGTCAGGTTGGCTTCCGGATCTGGTTACCAGAATACGACGAACCAAAGTTTTGATGAACATGCGAGAGGTAAGAAGATCTTTATCGACTTGGCCTACGCGTCTTGGAAAACTGCGGATTTTCTTAAGATCACGGGTGGAAAACATAAGAATCCACTTTTTACGGCACCCCTGGTCTGGGACCCTGACGTCAATCCGGAAGGGGTTTCTGAAAGCCTCAAATTTGATATCACTGACAATGTCGAGATCTTTGCAAACCTGGGCCAGTGGTTCATCGAGGAGTTGAAATTAAAGGACACTGACAGTGATCCCACCCTCCTTGCATATCAATTGGGCACCGCAATCAAGCCGGCCAAAACCATGAAGCTTGAGTTTGCCGCCACCTATTATGATTTTGTGAACCTGGATACCATGCAGTATGGCGACCTGACTGATACCACAGGATTCTTGGGATACAATCATAAACACAGCCAGCAAATGATCTTCGATGGCGACGGAAAGCTTCTCAATGAATTCGGATGCTGGGAACTGGGAGCAAAACTCAAGATAAAAGAGGTCCTGCCCGTACCATTTTCCGTCTTTGGAAGTTATATCAAGAACGCGGATGCCGATATTGATGAGCTCATAGAGAAAGGAGTCGATCCCGGAGACAGCGATCCTGCAAAACTGGAAAAATATTCAGGTGATGATCGCGATTCAGGCTGGCTTGTTGGCCTGTCTGTGGGAAGGAAGAAGAAAAAAGGAGATTGGTATGCAAAATACCATTACCAGGAATTGGAGGATTATGCCTTTCCGGCTGTATTCGTTGACTCCGACTTCCACGGTGGAGGAACCAATAACAAGGGGCATTATGTACATGGCCGGTATTATCTTGCAGACAATATCCAGGCCAGGGCCACCGGTTTCTTTACCGAGCGTGAGGATGAGAGCAAGGACGGGAAAAAGGATGAAGACCGCATCCAGTTAGACATAGTCATTAC
>DAOVOU010000106.1 GCA_030629475.1 Desulfobacterales bacterium
AGCGGGCCAACTGAAATAGCATCCAGCGGGCCAACTGAGGACGACATCCCGTTCTAGCCCCTGTCCGGACTCCTCTGCTGCCCTAAGCTTTCTTCTCCTCTTCCAGCTTCTCCTCTTCCAGTCTGTTTGGTTCTTCGGGCGCAGGCTTTTCTTCTAACTCCCCGGATGTAGCTTTCTTGAAGTTCTTGATCCCCTTTCCAATACCGCTTCCGATCTCAGGGAGCTTGCCCGCCCCGAAAATGATGAGAATAATAACCAGAATTATGATTAACTCCGGCATGCCGATTCCGAACATCTAACCTCCCCCTTTTCTTCCTATCCATCTTTCCATGATCTTTCCATAAGCCCTGTTAATCTCTGCCATCTTCCCCTTGGCCAGTTCCTGAATAACTGGGTCTGTGCCTGCAAATTTGTCAGGATGATACTTCCCAGCCAATGCCTGCCCCGAGTACCTTATGAAGCTTTGCCTTATCTTGCTCACCCATTTTGGAAGGAATTATCCAACATTTGACGGGTCGAGTCAAGCAGAATAACCTCCTTGCCTGAAAGGAAGGGTTATGTTAAGGAATTACTATGGCTAAATTCAAAGGCAATGCGCTGGCCGTCCTGATCGGGAGCCTTCCTATAGCCGACCATGAGCAGGCCATTGGCCTGGTATTCAAATATACACCGGAGATTCCCCTGTGGGTTCAGCTCCCAGCCTATCCGGAAGAGGGCATGATGGTCCAGTTTCTCCCTGGCGTCCCGGGTGTCGTCCAAGAACATGAGCGGGTCTTCATCCATACTTCAAAATCAACATTTGAGGACGACTTGCTCAAATTCTACGAGGACTACCTTGCGATAACCGAAGGAGGCTCACCTCTGGATGGCACGCGATTTGTCCTTACCCCGGAGACCGCAAGAGGCTTCTTTACCCTCCTCGACGTGATGAAATCAGCCCCGCAGTTCCCTGTAGCTCTCAAAGGCCAGATTACCGGACCTGTGACTATGGCCACAGGGTTGACAGACCAGCACAGACGCGCGCTCTTCTATGATGACCGGCTCCTGGATGTGGTGGTCAAAACGCTTGCCATGAAGGCACGCTGGCAGGTGGAAAAACTGTCACAACAGGGTATTCCTGCCATCATTTTCATAGACGAACCAGGCCTGGCGGGCTTTGGCACTTCAGCCTTTATTAGCATATCGCGAGATGACGTATCCCGGGTTCTTTCAGAAGTTATTGACGCCGTACATCAGGCAGGAGGTCTTGCTGGGGTTCACGTGTGTGCAAATACGGATTGGTCGTTAATCCTGGATTCTGCAGCTGATATACTCAGCTTTGACGCTTACGGCTTCTTTGAACGTCTGGCTTTGTATGAAGCATCCCTCAAGACCTTTTTCGACCAGGGCCGAATCCTCGCATGGGGGATTGTCCCCACCTCAAGCAGCGAGGATATCGCCAGGGAAACAGCCTCAAGTTTGGTGGACAAATGGGAGTCGCAGGCGAGTCACCTGGAGACCCTGGGCATAGAACGGACAACGATCCTGGCACAGTCTCTGATTACACCGAGCTGCGGCACCGGCTCGCTCACCCCGGATGAAGCAATCAAGGTGCTTGAAATGACCCGTGAGGTGTCACAGACCTTGCGCTCTTGAGCTTAGTCATGAAAACACGCGTCCTTTTCCCGTTCATAGCATTATTGTTTCTCATTTCTGGCTCTGCCAATGGCGTGTGTGCTTCACCGTTCAGGGAGCCATGGGGAGAGCACGGTCCTTATGGGATTGCGGATTGCGGATTGCGGATTGCGGATTTAACGGAAGCCACATTTTCCCTTGAAAATCGGACACTCCCGCCCGCCTCGCCTGAGCGAAAGTTATGGTCGGCAGGTCGTAAAATCAACCCCCTTCGTTCCTTCGTCAAAGTCTACAGGAACTACATTTCGCCAATCGATGGTAAAACGTGTCCCATGTATCCGAGCTGTTCGAAATACAGCCTCCTTTGTTTTGAAAAATACGGGCTTTTTGTAGGATGGGTGATGACTTGCGATCGACTGCTCCACGAAGCAGATGAAATGCGCAAGGCTCCCGTCATTTACGTAAATGGCGTAGAAAGGTTTTATGACCCATTAGAAAATAATGACTTCTGGTGGCACAGTGAGCGCTAAGATCGTAACAAAAAAACAAATCTATCACGAAAGCACGTACTGTTCTCAAGGCGCAAGCCGCAAACTACAAAGGCACGAAAAACAAAATATGATTTCGTGTTTTCCCTCTTTCGTGTTTTCCCTGGCCCAGACCTGGCACACACGGACAACAGCTTGTTCCAGGCACGTCGCGCCAGGGCGGGCGTGATTGTCTTTTATGATTTTTTGCCAGAAAAAACACGAATTTCATGACTTAGGCACTAGTGCCTGCATTGTAATGGCAGGTTGGCTTATGGCCGCTGCAATCATCGCAATCTGTCTCTTCCCTGTCTATTCGTACGCCGGCCAGGCAGTTCTCATCGATCCAGACCGTCAGTTTCACTTTGCTGAACACTATTTTCAAAAAGGCGAGTACTACAGGGCGATCGGAGAATATGAACGGTTCATATATTTTTTCCCGGAGGCCAGGCAGGTTAAGCTTGCCAGGTACAGGGTCGGGCTTGCCTATCTAAAAGGTGAGCGGTATCAAGAAGCCATTCAGGCGTTTCAACTCCTGATAGAAAGATACCCGAACTCGGTTCATGCGATCAAGTCTTATCTTGGAACAAGCGAGGCATATGTTCAGCTCAAGCGCTATGATGAGGCCCTCATCAATCTTGAGAACTTAATAACTGTTGCGCCTGATCAAAACATCAAGGATGAAGCCTATTATCAATGTGGCTGGGTTTATCTGGAAAAAGGATTGTGGGAAAATGCGCAAACCTGCTTTGATAAGATCTCCGCTCAAAATCGAGAAAAATACAGGCTCAAGCAGCTCTTGAAGGAACTCGACAAGAAAAAAAACCTCAAGCACAAAAATCCCTCCGTTGCAGGGCTGCTTGCCATTGTACCAGGCGCAGGCCATCTGTATTGTGAAAGATACAGAGACGCATTGGTCTCCTTTTTGGTCAATGGCGCATTGATCATTACTGCCTATGAGGCATTTGATCACGATAACGATGCCCTTGGCGGAATTATCACATTTGTTGAGCTTGGCTTCTACTCCGGCAACATCTACAGCGCGGTCAGCAGCGCCCATAAGTACAACCGGGATGAGAAATACCGCTTTTTGAGGTACTTGAAAGAGCACGCGAAGATAAACATTTCCTTCGGAGGCTCTGAGGGGAACAAGGCGCTCATGCTTTCCTGCCAACTCTCCTTTTAGATTCTAACATGTTCATTCTGAGAGATTATCTCCCACAACAGCCTAATCCGTTAAGAACTTAATCCCTCTATATGACCTTTGTTCACCAACAGTTGACACTCAACAGCGATTGTTGTTAATATGCTTTACAGACCCTGGTAACACTAGCCTGAAATCTTGAGACAAATTTCGTGCTCCAGGCCAAGTAAACACAACAAACCCAATAGACGCCACAAACCCAATAAACTTCGTTATGCCCGTTTATGAATACACGGCCCTTGACGGGTCCGGCAAGAGCGTAAACGGCATCATTGATGCCGACAGCCCGGTGACAGCCCGCCAGAGGCTCAGGGGCTCAGGAATCTTCCCGGTTGATGTGAAAGAGACATCCCCCAGGCCCAGTGATCTCCGTTCTGGCCCGGTCTCAGTATCAGCTCTTCTCAAGCGAATCAAATCAGGGGAGGTTTCTGTTGCTACACGTCAACTCTCCATCTTATTGGGTGCAGGGGTACCCCTGGTTGCGTCTTTAGACGCATTGATTGCACAAATTACCAACCCGCAGTTTAAGAAGATCATGGCTCAGATCAAGGAATCCGTCAATGAAGGGAACAGCCTGGCTTACGCCCTATCCAATCATCCCAGAATATTTTCAAATGTGTATATTAACATGGTACGTGCAGGCGAGGCATCCGGGTCTCTTGACGTGGTCTTGGATCGTCTGGCAGATTTGGGTGAACACGAGCAGGCATTGAGAGGTCGCTTCAAGGCCGCACTGGCCTATCCGGTCTTTATGTTTTTTATCGGAACCCTGGTTCTCTTCTTTTTGATTACTTTTGTTGTACCCAATATTACACAGATCTTCAGAGAGATGCATCAGACTCTCCCCCTCCCCACCGTGGCGTTAATTAATGTTAGCAATTTCTTGAAGTCTTTTTGGTGGCTTATTCTGCTGGCAACAGTATGCGGTATTGTAATAACAAGGCAGTTAATAAACACCCCGAGGGGCCGTTACGTGTGGGATGAGGTCAAACTCCGTATCCCCATACTCGGACCCATCAACAACAAAATGGCTGTAGCTCGGTTCGGAAGGACGCTCGGCAGCCTGCTCAAGGCCGGCGTGCCACTTATATCTGCTCTTCAAATCGTCCGGAACATTGTCAATAATGTCATAATTGCCGACGTAATTGACAACACCGTGGAGGAAATTCAAGCGGGCAAAAGCCTTGCCAGCCCCCTTGCTCAAAGCCGATGGTTTCCCTCCATTGTGGTTCAGATGATATCTGTGGGCGAGCAGAGCGGGGAGCTGGAGGCTATGCTGAGTAAAATTGCAGAGACCTATGATAGGGACGTGGAATCTCAAATCATGGCCATGACTTCCATGCTCGAGCCCGTCATGATCCTGGTCATGGGCTTGATCGTGGGGTTTATAGTCGTATCCATATTACTGCCTATTTTTGAGATGAATCAGATGATAAGATAGCTTCTTTTGTAACCCTGAACGGTGAACCCTGAACCTGTGAACGCCTAGTTTCTTTTTATGTAATGCGCCAGAGGCGGGCTACGCCGCTTCAAAGAGAAAAGGAGTGAGTAATGCTATGAAAAAGATAATTTCAGTCTTTAGAGCGGCAAAGCCGCGATTTATAAAATTTTGGACAAGTCGTCCAAAATTTTATCCAGGTTTTACTCTGATTGAACTCATGGTCGTTATTGTGATCCTGGGCATTCTGGCAGGGCTCATTATTCCCAGAATCATGGGCAGACCAGAAGAGGCCAGACGCATGAAAGCCAGGGTTCAGATCGAAAGCATAGAGACTGCCCTGAAGCTATACAAGCTTGACAACGGCAATTACCCCACGACAGAACAGGGGCTTCAAGCCCTGGTCGAACCGCCTTCAGTAGGGCAGCTTCCCAAAGCCTGGCGCGAGGGTGGGTACCTGGAAAAAGGGAAGGTCCCCAAAGATCCATGGGGAAATGAATACGTGTATCTTTCCCCGGGCGTTTACAGCGATTGCGACCTTTCCTCTTACGGTCCTGACGGAGAACTCGGAGGGGAAGGTAAGGATGAAGATATTAACAGTTGGGAACTTGAATAAAATCGCTGCGCGATTCTACCTATGATTTCAATACGTTGCAAGGGTTACACCTTCATCGAGTTAACCGTTGTTATCTTTTTGATCGGGCTGACATTGGCCTTGACTGTCCCCAAATTTCGTTATGCCATGTTGACCGATGACCTGAAGGCCACTGTACGCCGAATGGTGGCGACTGTCAGGACCTTGAGAAACGAGGCAATCCGGGAGCAAGAGATCTATACGCTCCATTTTGACCTTGAATCGAATCGGTTCTGGATGGAGTCGGGGGACATGACCGATGAAGGTCGGGAGCTCGCTTACGAAAAGGCCTTCCAGTTGCCACAGGGAGTCCGTATACTGGATGTTTGGTCCAGAGCAAGGGGCAAGAAGGCTGATGGCGAGGCGACCGTCCACTTTACTAAAAAGGGATATATCGAACAGTCAGCTATTCATCTTGCGGCAGACGACGGCAGGGAATTTAGCCTTGTATTGAGCCCTTTTCTGGGAAAAGTCAAAGTCTTTGAAAAATATGTAGAATATGAATGATTCAATTTATAAAATCGCTTCGCGCTTTTATGTAACGCGGCTTTGCCGCTCGAAAAAAGGAAATTCCTATACAATCAACGGTAAATCACAAATGCCAAATGACAAATCTTCCGGTTTTACACTCTTAGAGGTCATGGTGGCCATAGCCATCATTGCCATTGCCCTGACGGCTGTGCTCGGGTCACAATCTCAGAGTCTGTCGCTGGCCAGTGAGGCAAAATTCAGTACGACAGCCGCCTTTCTGGCCCAGAGTAAAATGGCTGAAATAGAAACTGAGAAGCCGGAGGATCTTACTTCTGATTCCGGTGATTTCGGCGAGGATTTTCCAGGCTACCGTTGGGACAAGAGCGTAAAAGATGTGACATTTGATGAACCTGAAGGCATCTCAGACCATCTCAAACAAATTGATTTGACCGTTTCCTGGGAAGAGCACGACCAGTACGAATACCGTCTCAGGCTGTACAGGTTTTTTCCAAAAACTCAATAACTCAATGAACCCAACAAACCCAATGAACCCAACAAACTCAACAAACTCAATAAACTCAACAAACTCAAAAGGCTTTACCCTTCTGGAGATCCTCATCGCCATGTTCATTTTTGCCATCGTTCTTTCAACAATCTATACCTCTTATACCGGAACTTTTCGTATCGTGAACGAGACCGAATCTCAGGCTGATATTTACGGAATGGCCCGCATTGCTCTGGAAAGAATGCATGAAGATTTGGAATCTGTTTACATTCCAAAGGATGCGAAACTACCTGAATCAGATGAGGACAGCGCATTCATGGGCGAGGACACGGAGATCAAAGGGAGAAATGCTGACTCCCTTCGCTTTATCTCCAGAGCGCACCTGGTGTTCAGCGACCAAGAGCAAGCTTCTGGAACAGCCGAGATAGCTTACTATGTCCAAGAGGACGACGAGGGAGAGGGTTTTGTTCTCTATCGAAGCGACATGCCTGCGTTTCAAGAAATACCTGAGGAGGGGGCCGGGGGGTTGGTGCTGTGTGACAGCCTAATCTCTGTAAATTTCAACTATTATGACGACGAGGGTGAGGTGCACGACAACTGGGATTCTACAAACGAGGAACTTAAAGATAAAATTCCCAAAATGGTTTCTATCATACTGGAGTTTGAAAACAGCGCGGATCCTGAAACACCCTTCTCGTTTATGACAAGTGTTGCACTTCCACTGGCCCAAGGATAATTCACCCCCTCCCCGGCCCTCCCCCTTGTAGGGGGAGTGTATGGGTCAATACTGTTGAATTAAGGATCAATTCATGATTGTTATGCCTTATAAAATCCCCCCCAGCCCCCCTTTAAGAAAGGGGGGAGCT
>DAOVOU010000118.1 GCA_030629475.1 Desulfobacterales bacterium
CAAGGGAAACTCGTCAAGAGCGAAGAAGATGACGAGGGTGCGGGTCGATTCACGATTACCTGGTTTTACAACGATGTTGAAGAGGCCATCCGGGCAGAAAAAGACAACAACGATGACGGCCGTGTGGATACCTGGTATTCCTACCATAAGGGAAGCCTCACAACGGTGGAGGAAGATACGAACGCTGACGGAAAGCCCGATTTGTGGGAGGAATACGACGAGTCAGAGGCCCTGGTGAAGCGTTCAAGGGATCTGAACTTCGATGGTGAACCGGATATTGAAGAAGAAAATTGAGGAATTAAGGAATTGAGGAATTGAGGAATTACAAGGCATGAACTTAGTTCGCTTCGCTCACAATTGGAATAATGGAATGTTGGAATACTGGAATATTGGGTTAAGAGGAATGAAAACAATTAGAAAATGATTTTTTTCTGCTTCTCACCCCCAACATTCCATCATTCCAGTATTCCATCATTCCATATTGATGGCCCAGAAAAGTGCCACTGAAAGATGAATGATTACAACTGGTTGTAGAAATTCCGAGACGTTTAATTAGTCGTTAACTTGTAAGGTCGTTGAACCACTCGACCACTCGACCACTCGACCACTCGACTACTCAACCAAGAACTTGGAGGTAATATGATCGAGTTTCTTTCAAAAGGGGGCGTCCTTGTTGGGCCCATCCTTTTTTGTTCTGTGCTGGCCCTTGCCATTTTCCTGGAAAGGCTTATCCGTTTTGCCCGGTTGCGGATTCGAGGTTATGGATTGGTGGAAAAAATTGCTCGACAGGTGAAAAACGGTGAGGATCACCAGGCCTATGAGGCGGCAAGCACAAGCAATACGCCTATAGGACGTATCCTGGCACAGGCAATGGAGGTGAAAGATCAGGACCGGGAAATCTTGGAAACGGTCATTGTTCACTCCACAGAGGGGGAAGTCAGAGAACTTTCCCGCTATCTCCAGGGCCTCGCTACCATTGGAAACATCGCCCCATTACTCGGTCTGTTGGGAACGGTTCTCGGTATGATTAAGGCCTTCATGGTGATTCAGCAGATGGGCGGCAAGGTCAATGCGGCGGTTCTTGCCGGGGGCATCTGGGAGGCCATGCTGACCACTGCTCTGGGTCTGGCTGTGGCTCTTCCCACCATGGTGGCCCACAGCTACCTCGTTGCCCGTGTGGACAAATACGAGGCCCAACTCCAGGATGGGACGGTGACGTTTATCAAAGCCGTGGGCAGGCGATCCTAAGGGAGGCAACTATGCTTGTTCATCCTAAAAAGAGAGCCCGTATTAAGGTCCAGGTTCCCCTGACCTCCCTGATTGATATTGTGTTTCTCCTTTTGATCTATTTCTTGCTTACCACCAATTTTATGGTTGAAGAGGGGATCAAGATAAAGCTGCCCCAGGCCAGGGCGGCGGCACCCCAGACGGAGGAGGTGATTACCGTCTATGTGGATCAGCAAGGAAGGGCCTTTCTTGGAGCCGAAGAGGTCTCCGTTGCCAGGCTCTTTGACCGGCTAAAGGAGATGATCGGGGGTAAGGATAACAAATTGGTCGTTATCAGGGCTGACCGGGCGGTCATCCTTAATAAAGCCGTAAAAGTCATGGATATCGCCAAGGCAGCCGGGGCCGGGAGGCTATGCCTAGCCACGGAGAAGGAATTTTAGTTTTGGACACGGATTGCACGGATTGACACGGATTTTTAGAGAATATTCTCCAAGAATTACATGCTCATTTTTTGTCCGTGAAATCCGTGAAATCCGTGTCTAAAAAATATGAGGGGTCCCAATGAAATATTCTGACGTAACAGAGAAAATTATAAACGCAGCTTACAAGGTCCATAATGTGCTTGGTTTTGGTTTCCTTTCAGTACAAGTGAAAAGAAAGGTATTTGATAAAATCTAATTTTTA
Organism: Desulfobacterales bacterium; assembly: GCA_030629475.1. Classification (GTDB taxonomy): domain Bacteria; phylum Desulfobacterota; class Desulfobacteria; order Desulfobacterales. The sequence goes on from DAOVOU010000118.1 coordinate 1,912, forward strand.
TCTGTGAAATCCGTGGAATCCGTGTCCAAAACAAAACCCAACTGGCTTTTCCGCGGTTTGGTGGGTGTTTCTCTGGGGATACACGTGGTTATCTTTATGCACATTGCCGGGATTTACAGGTCAAACGCGCTCACTTACATCGAGTTAACACTGCAAGACATATCAAAACCGTCCGCAAGGAGTATTCCAAGGCCCCGCCACAGGCCCAAGGCACCTCAGCCGGTGAATGTAAAAAGGCTAAAGGTCACTCAGCGTCGAATACCCCACTTCAAACCGATAAAAATGGAGCCTGCTGAAAAAGACCTGCCCGACAGCCTTGTGGAGGGAATCACCATGCTGGATATCCCTGCGACTCCAGGTCTGCAAATGGCTAACTGGAGCCCCGGAGAGCTGGTGGAGACTTCTATCAGCTATCTGGAAATGGTGAGACTCAAGATAGAAAGACACAAAGTGTATCCTGACATGGCCAGGATCAGGCAAATAGAGGGACGTGTGACCATACGCTTTGTCATCACACCGGAAGGAGGCATCCGGGCGGTCGAGATCGCAAGAACCTCCAGGCAAAAGGTTCTGGATAAGGCGGCACTGAGGGCTGTGAAGGCTGCCGCTCCCTTTCCAAAACCGCCCGGGCGTCTTTTTGAGGGGGAGATCCCCTTGGAGCTTACGATTGTCTTTGAACTGACCTGATACAATGGATACAATAGAGGCATTAAGGTCTATCCGATATGATCTGCTTGAATATATTCAGGAGAAAGTCGTTGTTGATTACGATAATATCCTCCAGATGCCAGTTGATTTTACCCATAGAAGAAAAAGGTATGTTATCAGAGAGACTCTTGGTCGTTTCAGAACACAATCAAACCGTCACATGAATGGTTATTTGGCGAGAGCTGGACACCTCTGTCCGGAGCTTGTGATCGGTGGCAGGGTGTGTGAGTATGCCCAAAAGTTCCTGCCAGATGACAATTTTTCTTTGATTGCAGAAAATTGTACATCAGCAATAGATGCTATTCAGGTATTGCTTGGGGTTACATTTGGGAATCAACGTTTGAAAGTCTTTGACTTTGGTAGGCATAAATATACATTCCTGTTAATGGATAAAAAGAGAGAGTTCAGGCTGTCTTTGAAGAAGGTTCGCTATGGAGATGAAGAGCAATACCGGATGCTCTCCGAAAAGATTATAAGGTCAGAGGCGACAATTGATGATGCTGTGGACTATCAGAGGCTTCTTGATGATAGAATCAGGACATTAATTCAGTTGAATCCTGGGGATATGTTTGATAGTGTATAATACACAACCTTCAATGAAACGGGGTGATTATTCATGTGTGAAGCAAATGCGTATCTTATAAAGGATGGGTCTGAAAAGGTTATCATGGAGAGTGTGGATATTTTAAGGGCTGAGGATGATGGCATCTATCTTCAGAACATATTTGGAGAAAGAGTCGAGATAAAAGCGCATGTCAAGGAGATGAACCTTGTTGATCATCGTATTTTGCTGGAGGAAGACTATAGCCCTTAAGAATATGTTTTTGGAGAAAATGAACGTATATTTTTTGGAGAATCCTTTCGCCATTTCGGTTTGAGTCAAACGGTTGCGGTTGCGCACCTCGCATCGGGATTCGTAGGACGGTTACGGGTAAGGACCAGCGCAACCGAATGACGGTAGACGTACTGTTCTCAAGGCGCAAGCCGCAAACGAGCAGCGCAACCGAATAACGTATGACCACAATGGTAACCCCAAAATCTTTTTCTTAAACACTATAGATAAGGGAGGCTTTGGTTATGGGTTTTATTGAAAAGGCAAGAATCAGATTGGAGAACTGGATCACACACAATGATCATCACCAAGAGGGATACGAGATGTTTGCCGAACAACTGGAGGATGCGGGAAAGAATGAGAGTTCGAAGCATGTCCGAGAAATGATAGAGATGACAGTTAGAATCAACGAATGTTTACGTAAGGCTTTAAAGGCCCTCGAGTAATCCGATGGGTAGTAATAAGGGGGGTGCTGAACTATTACGATGCGTATCATCGTAAATGGCGCAACGCTTAAGGCTTACGCCTTGTGCCTTTTGCCCTTTGCCATAAATAAGGAGTTTTATTATGTGTGAAGCCCATGCATTTATCTTGAAAGACGGAGAGGAAGAAAAGATCCTTGAAAGTGTTGATCTCGTAGAACTGGAGGGGGATGAGGTCAAGCTACTCAGTATCTTTGGAGAACAAAAGACCCTCAAGGCCAAGCTCAAGCTCTATGATAATACCAAAGGAAAGATCGTATTTGAACCGCTTTAAGCTGTAACTTCTCAATAACTTCGGGCTTACCCCCTCACCCCGCCCTCTCCCCCACGGGGGGGAGAGGGTTTGGGTGAGGGGGGATCAACAAATACCCGGACTTTTTGAGAAGTCACTTTAAGCCTTGACAAACGGGTAGCAATTGTTTAAGTAACTGGGGCAATGCGCAAAAAGAAATTGCGCTTCTAATTTAAGACCTTAATGAACTACCCCGTGGCAAGCCACGGGGTATCAAAATGAGTGTGTTATCTTTTCTATCGCAGCAAGCTTCGGGGAATTAAACCCAACAATTCACGAAAATCTGTGTAATCTGCGTAATCTGCGGATTAAAAGTTGACCGTAAAATAATAAGCCAAGAAGGCCGGACTGGATCGAAATCCAGATGTGCATTCTTGGCTTTTTTGTTATTGCTGCTCCTTAACTCACGAAAATTTGTGAAATCTGCGTAATCTGTGGATTAAACCAAGCCACGAAGGCCTTTTCCCTGGAAAGGAGAACAAGGATCTTTGTGGCTTTTTTATTGGATAAACGTTGAAAGGAGGTGAGTGCGGAACAAACATCAGGAAAGTGGGAAGGCAGCCTTCCCCGGCCAGGGTTTGCGAGCTGCCTTCCCGGTGAAGCCCCCTCGGGGTGAGGGATGCTTCGGCTATTTATATATCACCGCAGCATTCCTCCGTCAATCCGATTCAGGGTGAACCCCGAGGAGATCTTTATGGCATCATGAAATCAATTGAGGGAGGAGTGAAGCGAAATGATATTGAAGACGAAAAGCAAATCTTTATGGATCACCGTTCTTATGACAGGGCTCGCCCTTATCCTGGGCACGATCGCCATTCCTGTCTTGGCCCAGGAAAAGGAACAAGAGGTGATTGATATTGGGACAATCACAGTGATGGCGCCACAGCCGGGCGTTGAGATCACAACTGAGAAGACCGTCATCCGTATGGACGAATTCAAAAAGCCCGGGGAGGTTAGAACACTAACAGATGTGCTGACCGAAATCGGTGGCATTGATGTACAGCGCATCAATCCACTTATGGCTAGCCCGGGCGACGAGGTATCTATTCGTGGTCTGAATGAAGGCAGAATGGTCATTGAGATCGACGGTCGCCGGATCAATCATACCGGCCACTACGGCAGGTACATTGTTGACTGGTCTACTTTGAACATGGATGATATCGAAAGCATAGAGATCATTCGTGGAGGGCACTCGGTGCTTCATCCCTTTGCCATCGGTGGGGTGATTAATATCGTTACCAAGAAAGGAAAAAAGACTGACGACCCCAAACCTGACTTCAATGTTAAGGGAGGTTATGGCGATTATGACACGTATAATGTGGCAGCATCGGTCAATGGAGGAGCAGGAAACATTGTCGGTTACAACTTTTCAGCGAGCAGGCAGGAAACCGACGGTTACCTCAGGAACAACTTTCAGGAAACGGACAGCTTAAATGGACACTTGACATTTTTTCTTCCTCGTGACGCCACTTTCAGCATAAGTGCTAAGTATTCCGATGTGTTATACGGATTGCCGGTTATAAATGATCCGACCCGGGCCGACTACGATTCGGATTATCCAAAATACTATGCGGATCGTGACCAGTTGAGGCACCTTGACTGGCCTCAGCTTCCCGGGGGTCCAACGCCAGAGTGGGAAAAACACACAACCTACCTGGATGGCATCCTTCAGGTTCCCCTGGGTCCGGGAACCATCAAGGTCCACTATTTTCAGACCGTGGGCAGGCGTTGGACGAGTCTCTATGGTCCTACGGGCACATTTCAGGAAGACTTTTTCATCGACGATAAGACAGAGGGAATCATTGGCGAGTACCGGGATATTGAGCTATTCGATTCTCACCAAGTGACCGTAGGTGCTGAATACCAGGAACTGGGCTGGCCGGACGAGAATCCCGTCATCTACAGGGTCAAATCAGCCTATATCCAGGATGTCATCGGGCTGGGTGATCGCTGGACAGCTACCCCCGGTGTTCGCTACTATCATGTCGACATGGATACTTACTATTCCCAGTTTGGAACTGGCTGGCCGATCGAAGGCAAAAAGCAGACTGACGATGGCTTTTATCCGAGCTTGAAGGTTGACTTCCAGGCCACCCCTGACACGGCCCTTTATGCTGCCGTGAGTCGCTCCTACCGGCTCCCATGCCCGTGAGATTACTATTGGTGGGCGCGGTGCGCGTCCTCAGAAAATCCTTCGTTAGATCCGGAATCGGCATGGGAGTATGAAGCCGGAATTATTCAAGAGTTTAAACCGCTGACTGTCAGAGCGGCCGGTTTTTATTACGACATTGAGGACTTCATCAATGACAATGGCATCACAGCAGCAGGTGCACTTGGCGGGATGGGGACCCTTGGCAGTAACTGCCTCTATAACATTGACCATGTTAAGCTATATGGGGCAGAACTTGAGGCGGCTATTCGCGTAGGAGACAGGTTCCGGGCTACAGGAGCCTATGTCTATCAGGAATATGACGTCGATGATACAGGCTTTGAGGATGATTGGACATACTATTTGCCTGCCCTTTTGCCCAAACACAAGGTCAAACTCATGGCCCGGTATAATGTCTGGGAGGATGGCTGGCTGCAGTTGAACTCTCGA
>DAOVOU010000166.1 GCA_030629475.1 Desulfobacterales bacterium
GCAAAAATAACTTAGCGCTTATGTTATTTCTTCCCTCCAGTTCAACCCAAAGATAGTCTGCGCCTTCCACCCCAACCCTCTCCGTAACCGTTCACAGGGCAGTCCGCTTTTGTCATTGCGAGGAGTCCTCCGCAGGCGGACGACGAAGCAATCTCCAGGTTTTGGGATCAGGAAAGCCTTGCTACCAGCCTTTCGGAGATTGCTTCGCTACGCTCGCAATGACCGTACGGCGGATGTTGCTATGAACGGTTACCCCTGTCCAAATCGCAACGTTTGACAATACATACCAGGTGCTTATTTTATATAAAATCGCGGGATATAGCACTTTTACAGAAGCCAAAAAGTAGTTTACACTTTTTTGAGATAAAATCCTTACGGCCCGCCCTGGCGCGACACCAATATATGAGCACGCAACCTTCGAGAACCCGGTCTGGGCCAGGGATTAACTCCGAAAGCTCCAGCCTATGGAGTTTAGGCGTAAGCCTTTTATTCTCGTTTTTGAAAAAGTGTAAACTGAAGAATGAAACATGCCAAATCGCGTAGCGATTTTATAGAAGGAGAAAACCATGCGTTTTGATAAATTTACTATAAAATCTCAGGAACTGATTCAAGGCGCCCAGGGCCTGGCGGGTCAATTGGGACATCAGCAGATCGATCCGGAGCATCTCTTGAAGGCCATGCTGGAGCAGCCCGAGGGGATTGCTCTCTCCATTCTTCAGAAGCTGGGTGCATCGCCTGAAAGGGTGTTGCATGAGGTTACGGATGCCCTCGAAAAGAAGCCTAAGGTGAGTGGGGCTGGTATGGAGGAGGTCTACATCGCTCCAATCACTAAGAAAGTGCTGGATAGGGCCTTTGCCGAAGCGACCAACCTGAAGGATGAGTATGTGAGCATAGAACACATCCTTGTGGCCATAACCGACCAGAAGAACACAGATGCAGCGCGCACCTTGGCCAGCGCAGGGGTAACCCGCGAGACTATCCTTAAGGTCCTTGTGGATATCCGTGGCACCCAGCGAATCACTGATCCCAACCCAGAGGAAAAATATCAAGCCCTGCAAAAATTTGGTAGGGACCTGGCTGATCTCGCCCGCCTTGGGAAGCTCGACCCGGTCATTGGCCGGGATGAGGAGATCCGGCGGGTGGTGCAGGTGCTTTCTCGGCGCACCAAGAACAATCCGGTTCTCATTGGCAGGCCTGGTGTTGGCAAGACCGCCATTGTGGAGGGTTTGGCCCAACGCATTGTAAGCGGCGATGTGCCTGAGACCCTGAAGAACCGGCGTCTGGTTGCACTTGACATGGGTGCGCTGGTGGCAGGGGCAAAATACCGTGGCGAATTCGAAGACCGCCTAAAGGCCGTGTTAAAAGAAGTCGAGGCTGCTGAGGGCGAAATCATTATGTTCATTGACGAGCTTCACACCATGGTTGGGGCCGGGGCTGCTGAGGGCGCGGTGGATGCGTCAAATATGCTAAAACCTGCTTTGGCCCGGGGTACCCTGCGGTGCGTAGGGGCCACGACAATAAAGGAGTATCGAAAGTACGTGGAAAAGGATGCTGCCTTGGAGCGGCGTTTCCAACCAGTGCTTGTTCAGGAACCGAGCGTGGAAGACACGATCTCCATCTTGCGAGGCCTGAAAGAAAAATACGAGGTCCATCACGGTGTCAGGATCAAGGATTCTGCGATTGTGGCTGCAGCCACCCTTTCCAACCGTTATATATCGGATCGATTCCTGCCGGACAAGGCGATCGATCTCATCGATGAATCTGCCTCCAGGCTCCGTATTGAGATCGACAGCATGCCAGCCGAGATCGACGAGGTGGAGCGCAAGGTCGTCCAGGCCCAGATCGAACGTGAGGCCCTCAAGAAGGAGACAGACGAGGCCTCAAAAGAGCGACTGGCCAAGCTTGAAAAAGACCTTTCGGTCCTGAAGGAAAAAAGCCGCGAGATGAAGGCCCACTGGCAAAATGAAAAAGAGGCCATCCAGACCATTCGCAAGGTCAAGGAGGAGCTCGAGCGCGTGGGCATTGAGGAACAGCAGGCTGAGCGTGAGGGAAATCTGGCCAGGGCTGCAGAGCTTCGTTACGGGGTGGCAACCGATTTAAGAAAACGCCTGGAAGAGGCTAAGGAGAGGCTTTCCGAACTTCAGACAGACCGGAAGATGCTCAAGGAAGAGGTGGATGACGAGGATGTGGCTGAGGTGGTTTCCATGTGGACGGGGATACCGGTCTCCAGGATGATGGAGGGGGAGCGGGAAAAACTCATTCATATGGAAGAACGACTCTCAAAACGGGTTGTGGGCCAGAACGAGCCGATTGTGGCCGTTTCCAATGCGGTGAGACGGGCACGGTCCGGTTTGCAGGACCCGAATCGGCCCATTGGTTCCTTTATTTTTATGGGACCCACGGGTGTGGGTAAAACCGAGCTGGCCAAGGCCCTGGCCGAGTTTATCTTTGACGACGAACGGGCCATGGTCCGCGTTGACATGTCTGAGTACATGGAAAAACATTCGGTCTCACGACTCATAGGCGCCCCTCCGGGATATGTGGGTTATGAGGAGGGCGGCTATCTGACGGAATCGGTCAGGCGCCGGCCCTATTCGGTGGTGCTATTTGATGAGATCGAAAAGGCCCACCCTGAGGTTTTTAACGCGCTTTTGCAGATCCTGGATGATGGGCGCATGACCGACGGCCATGGTCGGACCGTTGATTTCAAGAACACCATCATTATCATGACCTCCAATGTGGGAAGCCATTGGATTCAAGAGCTGGGTGCAAACCAGCGGGACGAGATGGAAAAGCGTGTCATGGAGGCCTTGCACGCCAGTTTCAAGCCGGAGTTTCTTAACCGGATCGATGACATCATCGTCTTCCACAATCTGACACCCGAGCAGCTCAATGCCATTGTGGATATTCAGCTCAGGAGCCTGAAGAAACGACTTGAAGACCAACACATCACGCTTGGACTTTCGGATGCAGCTAAGGCGCTCTTGGCCCGAGAAGGTTTTGATCCAACGTACGGGGCACGTCCCTTGAAGCGGGCCATCCAGAAGCATATTGAAAACCCGTTGGCCATGGAGATACTCCAGGGGAATCTCGGTGAAGGAGCTCACGTTCTGGCCGATGTGAACGAAGGAAAGATCGTTTTCAAGTGATAAAATCCCTGCGGGATTTTATATAACGCGGCTACGCCGCTCAGAGTCGGATACTTGATGCTTGACACTTGATGCTGGTTGCTGGATACTTAATACTAGACGAAGCGAATGGGAAGCAATCCCGGTCGGGCACAAAGCCCGGCCCTACAACTTGCGCCAAATTTGCATTTGGTATATTCCGCAATCCGGAATCTAAAAGCGTAAGCGTTCACGGGGGCGTTTGCTTAGGGTCATTGCGAGCGAAGCGAAGCAATCTCTGAAAGGCTACCGGCGAGACCTTCCCTAACCCAAACTCTGGAGATTGCTTCGTCGTCCGCCTGAGGCGGACTCCTCGCAATGACAAAAGAGGACTGCCCCGTGAACGGTTATCTAAAATCTGAAATCCAATAGGAGGAATTATGGGAAATTCGATAAGAACCGGAATCCTTTTAGGGGCATTAACCGCCCTTGTTATGGTTATCGGCCGTTTATTGGGGGGTCAGATGGGAATGATTATCGCGTTTTTCTTTGCGATAATCATGAACTTTGGCAGCTACTGGTTTTCGGACAAGATCGTGTTGAGAATTTACAGTGCCAAACCGGTTTCTGAGGGTGAGGCCCCAGACTTGCACCGGATTGTCAGACAACTGGCCCAGCAAGCAGGCATTCCCATGCCAAAGGTTTGCATCATGCCCTCTGAATCCCCAAACGCCTTTGCCACAGGCCGCAATCCACAGCACGCGGTAGTCGCGGTCACCCAGGGGATTCTTAGGCTACTGGACGAGAATGAGCTCAAGGGTGTGCTCGCTCACGAGCTGGCCCATGTAAAGCACCGGGACATCCTGATCGGCTCGATTGCGGCTACTCTGGCCGGTGCCATCATGATGGTCGCCAGCATGGCCAGGTGGGCCGCCCTGTTTGGTGGCTTTGGGAGTCAGGACGATGACGATGGCGGCGGCATGATCGGCCTTATTGCCATGTCTATCATTGCGCCTATTGCGGCCATGGTGATTCAGATGGCTATATCGCGATCCAGGGAATATGCAGCCGATGCAGCAGGCGCCTCTTTTGCGGGTAGCCCCTATGGCCTGGCCAGCGCCCTGCAAAAGATATCTTCGGCCTCACGACAGATACCCATGAGGGCCGAGCCGGCCACCGCCCACATGTTTATCATGAACCCCTTGTCCGGAAAAAGCCTCATGAACCTTTTCAGCACCCACCCGCCTGTTGAAAAAAGGATTGAAAAACTGACGGGCCGGTAGGTAATAGGCATAGGCCGCCTTCAACTCACAATCCACACTGCCATGTTATCGGCCATATGAAGAACCTTATTGGTGACACGGCCCATGACAAATTCCTGGACAACGCTAAGGCCCCGCCTGCCCATGACAATGGTGCCGTAGCCACCCTCCCTGGCTTCCTCTACAATCGCCTTGGCCCGGCTCCTTTTGCCGGAAATGATTTTGGTGGTAACACGGCTTGAGGTAAAGCCCGCGTTGATCAGTCGATCTTTGGCTTCTTCCATGGCTGGATCAATTTCTCTCTTCATGGTTTCCAGCCATTCTGCTTCGTCTTTCGGAGGAAAGAGCTCGTCTGGCCCTGTCTTTGGAATGTCAAGAGCTCTGATGATATGGCGGAGCGCTACTTCGCAGTCAGGATCAACTAACAGTGAGCCAGCGCAATCTACCGCCATCAGTGCCCCTTCAGAACCGTCAAAAGCCACCAGGATTTTTTTGGACCGAGGACTTCCTTCAACAACAACAACGGGCACGTGATGCAGCTTTCCGATCAATTTATTGGCCACGCTTCCAATTATGATGTCCTTCACCTTGCTGGTTCCAGTGCGCCCCACTACAACAGCGCCAAAGTCCTTGTGTGACTCCCGAAGAATATCTCTGGCAATGCCTACCTTCTTCGATTGGGCCTTAACCGTAACCGCGTCACTGGGAAAACCAGCATTGACAAGCGTTTTTTGCGCTTTGTCAAGAAATTTTTTCATGACGCTTTCTTGCCCTCCCATCCACGCTCTTACTGCAGCCACCTTGAGCCCAAACTCTTTTGTCTTTCCCAAATCCAAAAACGATTCAGGAGCTTCGAGCTTAACATGGAAAAGAACGACTTTCGTTCGTTGGTGCGGTAGAACCTGGCTGACATACCGTACCGCCTCAAAGGCCTGGTCGGACCCATCAACAGCCAATAATATTTTCTTTCGGTTGTCTTTCATTGGTTACTTCCTCCTTTACTGTGGATAGTGGATAAGAACTCGAAAACGTCTCGGAAATTCTACAACTAGTTGTAATCATGTATCTTTCAGCGCCAGTTTTCTGTGCCATGAATATGGAATGATGGAATAGTGGAACGATGGAATGATGGGGATGAGAAGCCGAAAAAAATCA
>DAOVOU010000146.1 GCA_030629475.1 Desulfobacterales bacterium
CGGGCCGAAATCGTCCAAATTCTTTATTTCCACAGGAAAGTCTCTCAAGAGCTGACACATCTCTCGGGTCTTTCCTGCATTTCGTGTAGCCAGCACCAACAACTGCCTTTCTGTCATGGTTTTTTCCCTTTATCGTTATTCGATTGTCGATTGTCGATTGTCGATTGTTGATTTGTTTTATTCAATCATCAATCATCAATCATCAATCATCAATCATCAATCCAAAGATTCACGATCTCCGAAAAGCCCTGCCAAGATAAAAAAGGGCGATTAATGAAAATCCGAATACCATAATCCCGTTTACAAAAAAAGGCATTTTATAACTCCAGACCTGGTTAAGCCAGCCGGAAAAGGCGGCAAAAACAAATATAGCCGACGTCCTGATGCAAAAGATGAGACCTGAATTGCCCCCAAGTCTTGCAGCCGGGAAAAAATGAGCTGTAAGCACATCAGACTCTAAGATCGCCAGGGTATCACCCAGTGTATGAATCATCCTTATGATCAGGAGCCCATAAAGGGTGCTGGCAAAGGGCGTCATGAACTGAAAACAGCTCGAGATCAGAAGTCCCACAAGAAGCAAGAGGAATACCCTGTGTTTTTTGTCCATAAGAATACCTGCAAACGGGACCAGAATGGCCATCCAGACCCCCAGGACAAAAAATACGATGCCTATCTCCTTCTTGTGCAAACCGATGGTGTCCTTCATCAGGAGACTTATGCTGGACTGCTCCGCCCCAAAGTGGGTGCCGAGAACAAAAACCACGGCGATCAAGAAGAGGACATCCGGCTCCTTGATGTCTTTCTTGTAGTCCTTAAAGCTGAAGACCACAGGTGGCGCATCTTCAAGAAGCAGTGATAACAAGACGATCATCATCGAAAGCACAAAGGCTCCTTTTATCATGGGCGCTGCACCAAAGGACTCATAGAGATAGCCCCCAAGAAGCGGACCGGATCCAAAACCGAGATAACCGCCAAGGTGAAGAAATGCCACCTTTTTTGCACGTCCCGTGCTACCGATGAGCTTCAGGTAAAGAGACATCAAGATCACCCTGATGGCCGCTGCACCCACCCCTCCGAGAAGAACCGCAGCACATACACTGTAAAAATCTTTCAGAATAACAAGGAGCAAGAAATAGCCGCTGAAGCAAATCGCCCCCAGGGTCAGGGTCCTTTTCGGAGAAAAGCAATCCGAAAATACACCAAGGGGGAGCACAAGGAGGATGCTTGAAAGCGAGTTGAGACCGATAGCAAATCCTATCTGCTGATCAGAAAAATCGTAGGTTTTAAAGACAAGGGGTAGATAGGCAAGCACCATCCAGAAGGTAAAAAAATAGAGGAAATATGACAGAAAGAATACGACCGATCTGGATCTGCTCATGCATGTTTCCAGGACAGCCAGATATTTGAACGTCTCGGAATTTTGTACAACCTATTGAGATAATAGGGCTTTGCCAGCATTATTCTCTTGCCTCAGGAATGGAATGTTGGAACGAAGCGGAGCTAAATTCTTTCTCAATGTCATTCTATTTAACAAGCTTTAGCCTCTTCTTTTTCTCCTTTTTCTCTTCTTCTTGCTGCTTGTTGCAGACCTTGCAGATGTTTTTTTCGCAGGAGTCTCGAAGCGATTTCAGCACGTATTCCAGATGCTGCAAAGGATTACCTTCAAGATGACCGCTATTGATGTAATCCAGCCCTACCTTTTGCAGCACAGCCAAGATAGTTCTGTACTCCTGCCTGTACTCCTTTATGAAATCTTTTTCTTCCATCACACACCTCAAGATTTGCCAATCTCCGCTGTAACCTTTCAACCTTTTCGAGGTCACATCAGTTTATTCTGATCTTCCTGCTTTTGTCAATCTCTGCCCAGTCGTTAAGGGTCTTTTCAAGCATTACGGCATCATTGGCTCTGCCTTTTTCTGTTCCCTTTAGCATTAGGAATCCTTGACCAGGAACTTCATTTATGATATTTTCTCTTGAGATTTTGCTATGATATGTTAACCTCTAACCAAAAGGATGCTGTGAACTGAATACCGAGACCCCATTTCTCACAAGAATGGGCGGCGTTTTGTGCTTTTGAAAGGATATGGCATGATGAACGACCTATCGGAGAAAAGATCTGAGCCCAGAACTGAGCTAAAAAAATATCACAGTGTTGAGTTCAAGATTGCTGATCTCGGCTCCCTTTACCAATTCAAGATATGGAATATATCATCTAAAGGTATGTGTCTGTTGGTGAGGGAAGACTCTGATGTTTTGAAGTATATAGAGGTTGGGAACGTATTTGATATGAAATGCTACATGACTGATTTCTCACTGCCACCCGAAAATCTGAAGATAGAGATCAAGCATATCACAAAGGAACACATGGGACGATTCAAGGGACACTATCTAGTTGGCTTGTTAATCTTAGAAAACCAGAAAGGGGGAACTTAGCTCCGCTTCGCTCCGCAATTGGAATAATGGAATGATGGAAGTGAACTGGGGATCAACAAATACCACAACTTTTCGAGAAGTTACAATCCCGAGACATTAAGTTAGCGAGTTTTCAACCCTTACGGTATTTTCACGAACCGTTGGATCCGGCACGACGCGAAGTTCCTTGAGGTCGAATCGCTGGATGAGCTGCTTGATGTTGTGATTGCTTAGGCCTTTCACCTTGGGAATCTCACGGGGACGAACTCTTAGGATAATCCGCTTGGATAACGTCTTTTGCATCTCAAGCTCTCGGGCTGCGAGGTCAAGAAAAATGGCCGAATGAACCAGGTGCCCGAATGCCGGATGAAACGGGCCGGCAACTACAGCGCCCGGTTCTAACAGGCTCCCGCTGGCCTGGAGTCCCATCCGGATCACGGATATGGCCCGGGCTTCAAAAAGGAGATAGAGCCTTTTGGTCAGCTCTACTGCATCGGCAAGAGAAAGTGGTTTGAACCGACTCGAACCGTACCACTTTTCAAGGACCGTGTTTTTCACCACAACCGTAGGATAGATGCGTACGAAATCTGGCTTGAGCTCAGCCACTGTTCGACCGGTCTCGAGGATCGATCCCGTGGTGTCTCCTGGAAGACCGGGCATAATCTGAAGGCCTATCCTTAGACCATGATCTTTCAGGAGTTTGACCGCATTTCTTGTATCCTCTGCTGTGTGACCGCGTCGGCTCAGGGAAAGCACAGTGTCATCCATGGACTGGGCTCCCACCTCAACCACTCCAACCGTATAGGGAGTCAAGGCCTTTAGTACGTCGCTTGTGATGGTATCTGGTCGAGTGGAAAAGCGGATGCTGTCCACCTGGCCCTTTTCAACAAACCCTTGGGCCTCATCCAAAAGAGACTGCTGGTAAGGTTTTGGCAGTCCAAGAAAAGTCCCTCCATAGAAGGCCACCTCTACCCGGCCCCGGTGATACCCCTTGAACCCCAGGAACCGGGATGTCGTCTCTTGGACCTGTTGCACCGAAAGTCTGGTATGTTCCTGACCCGTAATCGACGTCTGATTACAGAATACGCACCGGTGCGGACACCCCATGTTGGGAATGAAGAGGGGGATGATGAAGGGCTTGGGACTTTGATTATTCATGAACCACCTTACTGAAACCACTTAGAAACGTTCCTCCCTTGACTCAGCTTGAACTTTGGGGTCAGTGCTACATTCTTGACTGGTGCCTATGCTTGTCAAGAGTGTACCCTGTTGTCTCTCATAGCGTTTTACCTATTGTTTTTCTTGTTTTTTCTTTTTTGCTTTCTTTTTTGCGTCTTTTTTTGTGTTTGTTTGTTTTACTTTTTTCGCTTTATCCTTCTTACCTTTATCTCCCATATCTTCTCCACCACCTTTTCGAAAAAATTGAAATTATTAACCCTAAAATCACTCCACCGTATAGCCCAAGCACCTATAGCAGTTGCAATACCTAATTCGTAAAGTACGTTGAACTTCTACTCTTTCTGGCTTATCAAAGCCTGCCTTTTTCGCTGCGACACATATAGTATCTTTGAATTTCCTATCAAATGAATCGTGAAAAGGCATACACACGAAAAGACCGGGTTCAGATTTTCGGTGAACCCTGAACCTCTGAACCGTGAACCCATGAACCCGTGAACGGTTACGCTTCATCGACGAAAGGTCGCGCTTAAACTCAAGCGTCTTTCCCTCGGCACTGTTGAGAAGCTGGGTAATATTCATGGTTCATCCAGTCCAAAGAATTATCGGTATTTTCCCCGTGTATATCACCCGGCGACAGTTTCGGCAACAACCTGTTCGTCTTAGCTTTTTTCGGTTCCGCCGCGGAGCCATTGTCAGTTTCTGTGTGTGCTCGTCTGCGCCTGCCCTGTAGGGAAGAATGACCGTACCGGGGTCGGTCTGTGGCTAATTTCTATTCTAAGCCCTTATTTTGCGCAAAATCTGACGTTTTGTGTTGTAATGTCTGATATTTGGCGTGGTCCGACCCGATTCAAAGGTATGTCCGACCCGATTCAAAGGTATCCCCTAGTAGCTTCCTACATCGGCTGGCTGGTCGCATTTATGTATGATGTTGACAAAGACAATTGTGTAGGAGTAATTGGGGTCACTTTCTCTTGGTCTTGTCCTTTTCTTGTGCCCTGTGGTTCACGGCGATGATGCCCATACAATAACAAAAGAGACCGCCCAAAGGGTCATCTTTGATCACCTAAAGGCCGTTAACGAGGCAGATGGTTTAGAAAGCACCAACGTTTTGTGGGTCCACGTTAGCGAATTCCTCAAGGCCACTGCCATGGTAAAATTGACGTACCAGGATAATAAGTCAGAGACGGTTCTATTTACCCTTGTTTATACGACGGACGGTTGGATGTTGGCAACCTCATGCCAGCAAGGGCAAGGAATCTGAAGCTTTTAAGGAAGGAGATACTATGAGTCACACTTTTAGTTGCAGGTTGTTAGGCTGGGTTGTGGCTATGGTTATGATCGCTCTCTTGACTCAGGCTGCCTCGGCTCATACCCTTTGGATCCAGTCATCCCGTTACAAGGTTAAAAAAGGCCTTGTCAAGCCAATGTTCTTTGGCTGGGGGCATTATCTTCCTTTGGATGATGCTATCCTCTGGAAATAAGCTTTGTTACATCAAGGTGCTTGACCCTGAGGGTGGTAGCAAGGAGATACAAATAAGGGAAGAGAAAAGCCTGCATTCCTGCCTTATCAAGTACGATCAGGCGGGTACGTACTGTCTGGCTGCGGAAACGAATCCAGGCTATTACACGGTTTACAAGGATAAGGACGGCAAGACTCATCATGTCGCCAAAGCGAAGATCGACTTGCCTGAGGCTGAAGATATCACGCTCAGTGTTCTAACCCTTCAATCAACAAAAACTTATGTGGTATGTGAAGAGGCTTCTGCCAACGTTCCAGGGCCCGTTGGTTTCCAACTTGAACTGATACCTGTTCAGGACCCAACCAAATTGAAGCCGGGTGAAGAGTTGCCTTTGGAGATTTTCTTCAAAGGCAAGCGGTTTGAGGGCAAGGGCGAGTGGGCTGCCACATACAACGGTTATTCGACAGCCGGAGAGGATTACTATCATAAGGAAACCAAGGTAGAAGGGGGCAGGCTCAAAGTCCCGATCACGCACCCGGGCACATGGTTTGTTCGCTTTTCCTTCAAAACAAAGCCGTCCGGCGAGGAGGCTCTCAAGTGTGATCATATCAATTATAAGACCACGCTGGTTTTTCAGGTTTCTGCAAAGGAGAAGAATTCAAATGCTGGGCAATCAAAGACGTTCAAGGTGAAAGGCGTAAGCTTTCAGATGGTCTATGCACCTTCAGGTCTGTTCATGATGGGGAGCCCTCCCGATGAGCATGGCCATAAACCGGAGGAAATCCAACACCAGGTGACCTTCGCCAGGGGTTTTTGGATCGGCCGGACCGAAGTGACCCAGGAACTTTATCAAGCGGTCATGGGAGAGAATCCCTCATACTACAGAGGCGCAGATTTGCCGGTAGAAAACGTTTCCTGGAACGATGCGGCTGCATTTATCCGAAAGTTAAATCATGTGGTTCCCGAGGGCGCCTTCAATGGAAATCTTTTTGTGAGATGAGGCGTATCAGGATTATCTCTATCATAGCGATTCCCTTGCAGACCAGTTTGCAAAGGACCAGGCAAACAACTACGAATATGGAAGAGAGGTCGTAAAA
>DAOVOU010000311.1 GCA_030629475.1 Desulfobacterales bacterium
CATTTCATGAAGAGGCGCACCTGGACAGTTGAGGACAAGTTCACCCGGGTGAACTTCCCACACCTCACCGCGTATATACCGGCCATCGTCAGTTGATATGACTCGCCCCTGGCCAACCTCGACTCCATCCAACTCAGCCTCAGTCACAAGCCTAACAAAAGATCCATCGACAGAAAACCTTTGATAATCAATTGGCTTGCTCTGGTCTCGCTCGTATTGGACTTTTGCATCTAAGATGCGAACCCACGTGTCAAAAAGAGCGGTTTCCTTGTTGCGGCGCTCTTCTTCCTTTCTTTGGATATCGAAGTCCTCTATCGCCCGCTCTAGAATATCCACCGCTTCATCGTGAGAAATGACTCCGACTCGTGCGTCTAGTTTAAATGAAAGAAGAGATGGTGTTGACTTTTCTCTGATTCTCTGAAGAAAGTGTGGTTGGGGTTTTAGGACATGGAGCAAAGCGAAAGAGTTTTGACCGCGTTCATTCTGAGCAATATGGTACTGAAGGGCGCCGCCAAAAACCCGGTAGTGCCCGGGACGTACACGCTCGTTCATTTTGCCGAAGTTTTCAATAAAGCGCTCGACAGAGGAATCTTCGTTTATGTCTTCGGTAATGAAGCGACGGATAGCATCTTCATCATCCGTTTCAAGTGCTTCCTTGGCGACCTCCGTTGCTTTTCGGGTAAAGGCGAAGGCACAGTGGCGACGATCTTCAGCAGCCCAGTGTCGTCTGCGTTCCGCTTGGACTCGCCGTACCTCAGCGGCAAGCAAGGCGGCGGACTGGTAGCGTTGCGCTGGATCACGGGCAACTGCTTTTTCGAGTATCTGGATTATTTCAGGCGGCGCATCAAAGTCGTCGAGAGCTGCCTCCACGTCATGATGTTCAACTATTCTCTGCGAACCGATCGCCCATAAAGAAAGAATACCCATTGAATACACATCACGGGCATACGTAAACCCACCCGTGTCGATCTCTGGTGGGGAAAAAGGTGGAGACATGAACTGGTTCAGTGTAATTCGCGGTTTAAGCGTTCTCTTCAACTTTGAGATCCCAAAGTCGGCAAGTTTGACTGTGCCACCTGATGAGACAAGGACGTTAGCTGGCTTTACGTCGCGATGAGCAATGTCCATCTCGTGGGCATAAGCAAGGGCGTCAAGTAGAGGAAGAACAACGAGGTCTGCGAAGTCATCCCAACCTGCAAAAGGGGGTCCATCGGCATCTCGTTCACGAATGAGGTCATGCTTCATGAGCTCAAGGACAACAAAGAAATGCCCTGAGTCGTCCTCACCGGAGTCCAACATTCTCACAATGTGTGGATGAGATAGGTTCTGGAGGGCGTCCACTTCGCGCCGAAATGCTTCTCGTTCTATCTCAGGAAGGTGTTGATCCTTGTCGAACCGCTTAAGTGCAACCAACTGGTCAGACGTCAAGTCTCGGGCCTGATAGACGGTCGTCATGCCGCCAGCCTGCAGTTCCTGCTGGATCACGTAACGGTTCGCAATAATTTGAAGCGAAGCACACATCTACTGACCTCTGGCTACAGTCTGTGCGTGTTTAGTAGCGTCTTGCGGAAGGGCTGATCAATCCCGGCTGTGTAGTTTGATGAGTTCAGTTATATAGGACTTCACCAGTTCGATAGGTGCTGTCTTCTCCTTTTGTTGGCAAGTGCCACAGCTATAAAGACTCAGGTCACGGGAACGCCAAAGCAGTATGGTGAGTCCTTATCAATCTCACTTCAGCATGTCAACAGAAATTACTGATTATGTCGGCACGATTAGTGCGGATTTCGCGCACTTACCTACTTGCTTCGGCAAAACGCTCCATGAGAACAAATTTACGTTGGCATAATCGAGCATCAAATGAATGAGTATCGATATTAGGTAGGGCACTTTCGTCGTACGTGCTCAGGGTGCAACCGAGCATCGCGGGACCAACAGGAAAGGGTGTTGAATCTCTCACAGAAACAAGATGGCTTGCCAACAGTTATACTCGTCAACCAGACTGTTCTTCTATAGATTTGCAAGTGATATCACGACCCCCTGGGCCTTTCAGTCTCGCCCCAGGTTCTTTTGCTACGGGCAATCTTTTTCTGAACCGTGGCCCAGGTCTTGGTTGTTAAGAAGGACTCTTCAAAACGCTCAAGCATCTGGTCAAACATTGTGTAAGGCACAGTAAAAGTCAACTCGTCAGTCTTGAAGAACTTGCGCGCGGAAGGGTCCCAACCGCCCAAGACCGCCTTGTTTTCTCCCCTGGCCAGGTATTTGAGCGGCCAGGTGATCAGGTTAGTGCAGGCAGCGCCCCAGGGTGAGGCCACCACTTCGGGGTTATTGGTCACAAAGGCTGCCAGTTGGTGGAGCCCACACAAGGTCTCCGGTCTAGCGAACAAGGCGACCAGCTCCGGCTCCTCTTTGGTGCTGAACAGGCTTAAAGGCTTTACGACGCAGAATCTCTTGGGTGCCGGCCTCGGATCGATGTAGTCGAAAATCCGCCTCAGTTCGTCCGGCGAGTCGCAATACAGCTCTCCGTCCATGCGGTCAGGGATGCCCGTGGAGACGTAATGGATGATAGTTTCAGTCTGTGGTTTCATGAAGCCGAGCCAGAACGCACCACCAGGGCAGCCAAAGCGCTCAGCGTCGAAGTAGGCGGATGTTTTTTTCTTACGGGCTCGCCAAATGTTCCCAATGACACAAGAAAACTGGCCGAAGATAGTCTTCCAGTCGATATCGTTATTTGTTTCCTTTTCCCGGGTGGGCAGATCCAACGGTTTGGGGGAAAATCCTCCGGCAGGCCTTTCATCCGTGTAAAAGATTCCCATCGGCTCCTCGTCCAACCCCAAGACCTCAAGGAAACGAGGCAGGGCCTCCATCAGTAGTAAATTCACTCAAGCCCCCCTTGGTTCTTGTTGCCAAAATTCGCCACCAACACATTGTCGCTGGCATCAAAAATAGGAAGGTTTCGATAGCATTCCCGTATTGATACATGTTAGCCTGGCGACTGTGTTGTAGGTAACTGAAATCACGACTTTTGTCAAGCTTTTGGCCGGATTTTGGTGATTTGTTGGGCTGGAAAACTGTAGTTGTTCTTATCTCTCAAAAGGTGGCTGGGTATGTGGAAAAGTGGTGAACGGCACGCTTAAGCAGGTCAGAGCGCTACGGATAATCCGCATTACTGCACAAGGCAAGATTTGACGCTTCGGAACGAAGACCTGGAACCGATACTTAATCTTGAAGCTGTACCGTTCACCAGTGAGGACTCTACAAAAACAGTTTGACCTTGTCAAGGGGGTACATACATCTACATCAAAGAATTCCCATAACTGACGAACACTTGATCACAATTTCGGTGAACCAATGGAGTGGAAGGGTGTTTTCAGGGGTGAGACCGTGAATTTCAGGGTGCAACCGTTAGGGCGTAACCGTGAAACAACAGATTTTTCGGGGGAAGTTGCGATTTCTTTTAGAAACCTAAAAAATGCAGGCCTTGGACGCTAAGGGGGACGTTCTTAACTATTTAACTTGATAATCTCAACTGGGTATGCTATTCGGTTTGCATGCCGAGAAAATCACGAATAGATGCCCGCCCGCCTCGCC
>DAOVOU010000183.1 GCA_030629475.1 Desulfobacterales bacterium
AGGGCTTCAAAGGTCTTGACAAGGAGATATTCGATGTCCTCTGTCTTCTTCACGTGGATAATCGCACTCAAGCAAAGATTCACCGTTCCCAGGGCTTCTTCATGTATGGATGAAAGCCCCTTGGTCTCCAGGATCTTAAGGAGGCTCCGGAGCTTCTTGATTGACCCCTCGTGGGCACGGGTTTCACGGTATTCGATGCTGTCCGGCAATTGCCGGTAGGCGTTTACAATATCGGCAAAGTTGGGAAGTTCAAGGAGCTGGCTTAATTCCAACTCAAGATCACCGTTCTGATCGATCTGGCTCAGCCTCCCCATCAATGCACGGAGTTGCTCATGAGAGATCTTCTTAAACATCCCGTTGACCTGTTCTTCTGTGTGAACAAGGGCTTCATCGAACCATGTTGCCGGGTCTTGCTGGTTGAGCCAGTATTGATAAGAGGTCTGAAGTGTCTTGCGTAGGAGGCGGTTAAAAACCGAGAAATCGAATTCATTTGCTCTGGATCGAGATACGATCCGCCCGATTCTCTTCAGTTGATAGTAACCACTGGCCAAAAGAAAGAATTGCTCATCAGACAAACTGGCCAGACGTTCAAATACCCCGGAAAGGGTAGACATACCATCTTTTAGCCTGCCCGTTCCCTCGCTCAGAATCTTTTCGACAAAGGAGACGATATTGTCCAGGGCGTTGGCGTGCACCGACCGGTCGAATGAAAAGGCAAGGGCGTCAAACCATTCGTTCAAGATAATCTGAACCACCTGAGGCCCTTGTGGATGATCATAATAGACGGAGAAGTTGCTCAAGGCGTAACGGCGCATCTCCTGCACCACATAGTCCCAATTCTTGAAAGGATGATTCAATTCACACAGGAAGGCTTCTGTCTGGCGAACAAGACCGGGAAGATCCTTGACTACTTCTTGAAGAGGCAGGTACCTGGCATCAATGGTAATAGCACGGTCTGTGGCTTCCAGATTGACCTGAAGGGCCTTTGAACTCAGCCTCATAGGAGGGGCGCTTTTACTTACACAAACCTCTTTAGCGGTCTGGCTTTTCATGAAAGAAGCTTTGGATAAGGGAGCAAGTTTTGAACTTCCACAACTGGATCGCTGGAATAATACCTTGAAATTACAATGCCTTAAAACCAATATCCCCACATTGAGATATGGGCGTTTTTCCGGTTTTTGTCAAGGAAAAAACAAATAGGTCCCTTTACACCTTGATTTTTCAGGGCATAGCGAATAGTAGAATTAATCTACCTGTCGTGATCCGACAGACTTACCCTGGAAGGAGGGCTTATGAGCATTCGTATTGGTATCAACGGGTTTGGACGTATAGGGAGACTCGTTTTGAGAGCAGCACTGGAAAACGATGCTGTTGATGTTGTGGCCATCAATGACCTTACAGACGCTTCAACTATGGCACATTTGCTCAAATACGATTCGGTTCACGGTCGACTTGATGGCGACATCAAAGCCACTGATGATGCCATTGAGGTAAACGATCGCTCCGCAGCCTACACCGCGATCAAAGATCCGGCTGAGTTGCCGTGGAGAGACCTTAACGTGGACATCGTCATGGAATGTACCGGGTTTTTCACGCACCGAGAGAATGCCACCAAGCACCTGAGAGCAGGTGCTCGCAAGGTGATTATCTCAGCGCCGGCCACAGATCCGGACATAACCATCGTCATAGGCGTTAATGAATCTCTGTACGATCCCAAGGAGCACCATATTGTATCGAATGCGTCGTGTACTACAAATTGCCTGGCCCCTGTGGCAAAAGTGCTTTTTGAACACTTCGGTATAAAAAACGGGCTCATGACCACGATCCATTCCTATACCGGAGACCAGCGACTCCTTGATTTTCCCCACAAGGACCTCAGACGTGCCAGAGCAGCGGCTCTTTCCATGATACCCACCACTACAGGGGCTGCAAAGGCGGTTGCCCTGGTTATCCCTGAGCTAAAAGGAAAAATGAATGGGCTGGCCATACGGGTGCCAACACCCAACGTATCCCTTGTGGACCTGGTGGTAACCGTTGAGAAAGACGGGCTGACAGTGGCTGACGTAAATGGTGCTTTCAAGGCCGCGGCCGAAGGCCCCATGAAGGGAATCCTGGCATATTCCGATTTGCCGCTGGTCTCGGTCGATTTCAACGGCTCCACGTACTCTTCCATCGTGGATAGTCTCACGACATATGTTGTTGACAACCTGGTAAAGGTACTTGCCTGGTACGACAACGAGCGTGGGTATGCCACCCGCATGGTAGAGCTGGCAGCCCTGATGGGGAAACAGCTTTAGAGGGTCAATTGTCAGATGGTACAATTGTCCCCTTATATCACGTTGCCCGGTTTGTCGTTTCTTGTGTGCGCTGCCCTAACGCCCCTCGTCAGGTGGGGAGCTGTGCGATCCGGGCGGGTAGCCATACCGAGAAAAGACCGATGGCACACAAAACCCACGGCTTTGCTGGGTGGTATTGCCATCTATTGCGCTGCTGGCCTACCCCTTTTGTGGATAGCCGATTTCGGTTCCATCATCGAATACATACAGGTGCATTCTACCAGGTCTGCCCTCCCTTCTTACATTGCCGTGGCATGGCTTGGCATAACCATCCTGTTTGTCCTTGGCCTCTTGGATGATCTATTCCATTTCCGGCCACAAAATAAGCTGATAGTCCAGATCATGGTGGCTTCCATGGTTGCATTCCTGGGCTATCGGCTTCAATGGGTAACCTCCCTGACTGGAGACACGATCCTTACCATTATCTGGATTGTGGGGATTACCAATGCTGTCAACCTGTTGGACAATATGGACGGGCTCTGCGCCGGAATCAGCCTGATCGCTGCTCTGTTTTTCGCCTTCTTGTATTTTAATGAAGGCTCTTTCCAGCACCTGACCATCTCTCTTCTTTTGATAGGGGCCTCAGCCGCCTTTCTGATGTACAACTTCCGCCCGGCTTCCATTTTTATGGGAGATTGCGGAAGTCTCCCCATAGGCTTTGCCCTTTCCATGCTCTGCCTGCACCCTGTCACAAGACCCGTCCATTTCACTGTATCTCTTTATGCCCTGCCGGTCCTTGTCCTGATGGTTCCCATCTTTGACACGACCATGGTAACCACCATTCGCCTTCTGAGCGGCAGAAAGCCCTCCACGGGGGGACGAGACCATACCTCCCACCGCCTGGTGCTTATGGGTTTCGATGAAAGAGGCGCCGTCCTCTTCTTGTATGGAACAGCCATATTGTCCGGACTGGCAGCAGTCTTTGTTCAACAACACGATTCTCTGGCAGCACCCACGGTCATCATTCCCCTTCTATTGTCCGTGATCCTCATGGGTATTTACCTGGCCCAGATCAGGGTCTACCCTGAAAAGGAGTTCTCTGTCCTTCGGAATGGCCGTTTTACTCCTATAATCCTTGAAATAACCTTTAAGCGTCAGATATTTCATGTGATACTTGATCTCTCCCTTGTCGCCTTTGCCTATTATCTATCCTATCGGGTTCGTTTTGGCTTTGGCCATCAATTCAACGTCTTCTTTGACGTTTTCTTGAAATCGCTCCCTGCAATTATCATATGCAAGTTTGTGGCTTTTTTTCTGTTGGGAGTCTATCGGGGAATGTGGCGCTACATGGGACTGAGCGATGTATTCGTTTATCTTAAAGCCAGCCTCCTCGGAACCCTCCTTTCTCTGGCACTCGTGACCTATATCTACCGATTTGCCTCCTTTTCCAAAGGGGTTTTTCTGATCGACTGGTTCTTGACCACTGCGTTTTTGGTCGGGTCCCGGGCCTCATTTCGCTCTTTCAGGGAGTTCATAAAGCATAAAGCCTTGAAGGGAGAAAGTGTTCTGATCTATGGGGCCGGACGCGGAGGCCAGGTGTTGCTGAGAGAAATACTCGACAACAAGCGTTTGTCTGTCAAGCCTGTTGGGTTTATTGATGACGACGTCACGAAGGTGGGAAAACGGCTCTATGGCTATCCGGTGATGGGAACCGGTGCTAATCTTGAAAACATCCTGGAAAAGGTAGCCGTCAACGGCTTGATTATCTCATGTCGTGACATGGCTGAGGAAAGTCAAAAAAGGCTCTTAGGCGTGTGCCGTTCCAGAGACATTTTTTTGAAGCGTTTTGTTATCAACCTCCAAGATGTTGATATGGAATAGAGTCAATGATGCTGGATACTGGATGCTCATAAGCCTCAACCAATGTCGAGTAGAAAAGTTTCTTATTAGTATATTCACAATCCAGTATCCAGAAACCAGCATCCAGTATCGGGCATCTGGCGGTTAATGCCAAAATTCGAAACAATGACCAAAACAAAAAATCCAAAACAGTATAATTTAATTCTGGGAATCGAAACCTCTTGCGACGAGACGGCCGCTGCCGTGACCTCTGGTGGACACACCATCTTGTCAAATGTGGTCTGGTCCCAGGTAGCCATCCATCATCCGTACGGAGGTGTTGTACCGGAGCTGGCCTCCCGAAAGCATATGGAAAAAATCGTGCCTGTCGTCGAAGAGGCCCTGGCGGTTGCCGGCGCAGATTCCAACGGCATTGATGGTGTCGCCGTCACCTGCGGGCCCGGATTAGTCGGCGCGCTCCTCGTGGGGCTCTCCTTTGCCAAGGCCTTTGCTTACGCCAGAGGGCTCCCCCTCACGGGGGTCAATCACCTGCATGGGCACATTGCTGCCGTCTACCTCCGACCCGACCCCCCACCGTTCCCATTTGTGGCACTCCTGGCCTCCGGAGGCCATACGAACATCTATTATGTAGCGGGGCCTATGGACTTTGAACATATGGGCCAAACCAGAGACGATGCCGCCGGTGAAGCCTTTGACAAAGTGGCAAAGATCCTCGGCTTGGGATACCCCGGGGGCGCGGTTATTGACCAGCTTTCCCAACAAGGAGACCCGGAACGAATACGCTTCCCAAGGGCATTCCTTGACAAGGCCGGGTTTGATTTCAGCTTTAGCGGCATCAAGACTGCTGTGGTCCGTTATGTGCAAAGTGAGAAAGAGGGCACAGGAAATATTCCGGATATTGCTGCCGGGTTTCAGGAAGCCGTGGTTGACGTGCTGGTTCAAAAGGGGATTTCAGCCGCAAAGGCCAGGAGTTGTCGGCACCTGGCCCTGGTAGGGGGTGTGGCATCAAACCGCAGGCTTCGGGAGAGGATTAGAGAGGCTGCGCAGGAGGCCGGCATCGCAGTCCATATCCCGATCCCCGAGCTTTGCACCGATAATGC
>DAOVOU010000026.1 GCA_030629475.1 Desulfobacterales bacterium
GCCAGGGCGGGCAAAACCCTCTCCGGCAACCGTGTTGCCGGAGGAGAGGGCACACCGCGAGGAGGCAAACCTCCAGTTATTGAGAAGTTACGAAAAGACCAAGAGACGAGGTTATGCCTGTTTGATGTTGTAGGATGTGTTCCCTTGTTGAAGGTGATGTCGGTTTGGCCTACCAGAAGAAATTTTTGCATCTGTGCCGTTGGCACTTCGCCCATACGCGGCCACGTCAACGCCACGTAGCGTGCCCCCTCCCCGCCTGCCAACGCCTGGATCGCACCGAGGTTACAATGGCCACACACAAGGCAACGGCGGGCAGGTGCGGGGCACTTTATGTGGGGGACGGAGCCCCCACGCTACGGGGCCAACCGGTTTCCAAAAGGAGCTTTCGCAACCAATCGCACAGGTCGAAATTTTTTTTAAGCATTAACAGGAGGAAGGAAGATGAAGAAGATTGCGGCAAGTTTACTGGCGCTCACTTTGGCTGTGTTTTTTGCCGTACCTGCTATGGCTGATTTCGAGCCCTATGGTTCGCTAAGGCTTATTACGGGCTGGTGGGACTACGAGGCCAATGACACTGGTGGGGATGATGATGAAGACCTGGTCTGGGAGTTGAGTGACATTAGCCGATTTGGAGCCAGGTTTAAAACCGGAGATCTTGGAGGTCGTGTTGAGTTTGGTGTAAAGGGTGACGGTCGCAGTCACAACGACGTATCTACTCGCCTCCTCTATGGCACCTGGGATTTTGGAGGCGGAAGGCTCCTGGTAGGCCAAGAGTGGACCCCCTACACCTTTACCTCGGCTCAGATTGCTCCGAGATACAATATTGATGGTAATTATCGTACAATTAACTTTGAGAACAATTTCATCGGTTACGGCTGCCTCTGGAACAGTCGTCAGCCCCAGATTGAGTTAAAGCTGCACAACGGATTCTACGTGGCTCTGATCCAACCTGAAACGAAATCGAGCGTAAAAACCGGGCTTCCTGGTCTGGGTGCTGGTGTTGATGTAGATGAGGACACGACCATACCCAAGATCTGTGTGGGCTATGAGTTCGAGGCGGAAGGTCTGATGCTAAATCTGGGGTTTGGCTATAACACCTATGAGGCCGAGATTGACAGCCAGGATTTTGATGAAAGCGTCGACTCCTATTTGCTTTACCTAAACGGTAAAACGGGTTTAGGCATGGCCGACCTTCAGTGGAGCCTCCATTATGGGCAGAACCTGGGTGATTTTGGCCTGTGGAATCGGGAGGACGCAGCTTACGCACACATTGATGCTAACAACAAAATCGAGGATAGTGACTGTTACGGCGGCTACGTCCAGGTCGCTTTCAACATCGATCCGGCAACGATCACCCTGGGCTACGGTTACGTGCAATCCGAGAACGATGTAGCGGGTGATGATGAAGATGAGCAACAATCCTATTTTATCCAGGCTAAAGTCCCCATCGCTGACACTTTCTATGTGGTGCCCGAGTTCTCCTACTACGACCAGATGGAGGACGCGAATGGCAACGATGAACCTGAGGGCTGGTTCCTTGGGCTGCTGTGGCGGATGGACTTCTAATTAAACGAAGCAAGCTTCGGGGAATTAAACCCAACAATTCACGAGAATCTGTGTAATCTGCGTAATCTGCGGATTAAAACTCATAGCTTACAGATGCGCCTACTATATGTGCCTCGGTGTTGTACTCTCCATTAGCTGTCCCACCTTCTTTGACACCCACAATATTGTCCTTCTTCCTGCTCTCATATGTTTCATAGTAGTAAGTGACACCAGCAACTAAATTGCCAAATCTTTTGATAACTGCCAAACTGATGCAATGCTTATCAGATGACGGTATTGCTGGTTCAAATGTATCATCCGGTACGGGATTACCATCGAAACGATAACCTCCCAGGATAGCGAATGTATCATCTATATCATATTTTGCTCCGATACTATATGACCAGGTATCCTTCCAGTTCTTCTCATATACAATAGTCTTTTTTCCTCCGATTGGCTGGTCAAACTCAAATGCCAATTCCTTGTAACATGACCAGTCTTCCCACCTTGCGCCGAGTTCGGCTGTGAGTTTATCAATACCCTTATAACACAATCCAAAGAACGCCTGTGCAGGCAGTTCGATCTCTGTACTTCCACCAGTGTTTGGAAGCGTTGCTCTTAGCGATTCTTGTGGAAGCTTAAATGTTGCATCTCCATCCACGTCCACCTTGATTCCACTACGATACGAAGCCGCAAATGACCAGTCGCCATTCGGGCGACACACAAGGCCAAAATTGTAACCATAGCCTTCACCATCGCCCTCAAATTTCTGTTCTACATCTCCGAGGCCAGTTCGAATGTTTTTCTCCAACGTCGCATCGAGCAGTATAAGATCAAGACCTCCAGCCACCGCAAATTTGTCGTTTACCTTCCACGCAACGTTGGGGTTTATGTTGAATGTCTGCATCTCCGAGTTGGTGGCAAGATACCTTCCTTCCCACTCCTTGCCCCAGTCCGTACCAAGACCAAACGGGCTAACAATACCTACACCGGCAGTGAACCTGTTATTCAATTGGTGTGTAACGAATAATGTGCTTGGATAGAAAACCTGGCTCTTTGTTCTTTCGGTCTCGCCGGTTTTAGCGCTCTTGAATTTTCTTAATGGGAATATAAGGGTGGTGCCCGCTTCTATCTGTGTACCTTCAAGCTCGGTGATCAAGGCAGGATTGTGGTAGTTAGAAGCAAGTCCTTCACTATGGGCAATTACATTGTTCTGCATACCCAACTCTTTTGCTCCGTGGATATAGACTGCAAATCCGGAAGCGCTCGCGTTTGACGGAGCAGCTACTGTACTCAGGAACAGACCAGCTAACACACCCAGACTCAAGCCAGGAAGTTTGAAGAATCTGGTTTTTGTTTTCATATTTTTCATTCCATTCCGAAAACACTCCACATCATGCCGTAACCGTTCACCACCCTTCTATTTCTTGATCTATATTTTCTCTACGTCCTCTGGGTGAACTATTACGCATTGTCCTGTATCGCAAGCCGCCAAATTTGTCAAGTATATTAATAATTTATTCAATCTGCACGTAACTTCTAAAAAAGTTGGGGTAATGGGTACTGGATGTAAGTGTTCGCCCCCCATTTTGTTAGAAGGTGGCCCGAGATCCCGAGCGCTCCTCCTACCTTGGAATTTCTATCCGCCGTACTTTTGTGTATCCGCACCTGCGTTGCTCCGTTTGACACGGGAGGTATTGCATCCTGTTCCCAATGATGCTACACGACGACTTACGGCTTTATCTATTGCATTATTAATAGACTCAGAGCCGTTTTCTGATGTGAGTGATGTGTCACATGTGGCATCTATCATGATAAGGTACGATGCCAGGTGGCAATCTTAGGGGCACCGGATAGATGACGTTCAAGGCCAAGAAAGAGAGGCTACAAGAGATTTATGAACGCTTTGAGACGGATGCCCATAAGTTCAAGAAAGACGCTATCTGCAAGATAGGATGCACCTATTGCTGCACGGACGTGGGAAATGTCGACACCACCACCCTTGAGGGCGTTATCATTCTGGAGCGAGTCAACAGCTTGCCCCAACCCCTCAAAGGTCAGGTCAAGAAGAAAATTGCTCAAAATAGGCTCAAGAAGGAAAAGGAAAAGATTGCACGATGTCCCTTCTTAAAGGAAGACGACACCTGTCTGATTTACGACATTCGCCCGTTCAGCTGCCGCCAGCTTTATTCCATAAGGGAATGCCGCGGTCGGGGCCCTACGGTCCACCGCCAGGCCACGGAACTTGCAAAAAAGACAGTAAGAGAAATGCAGCGACTGGATGACACAGGATATTCCGGACACATAAGCTTTATCCTTTATCTCCTTGATAAGCCTGGTTTCAGAAAGCTTTATCTGTCCGGAGGATTTGACCCTGGCAAGATCGCCAGGTTTGGAAAGTCCCACGGTATAGTCATCAACCGTTTTGTAAGATGAAGAGGCCGAGGGCTTCACTAACCCAAAACCTTCGGAAATTCGCAATCTACAATTGAGATGCTAAAGGGAAAGGTACTATGGAAGACTCGACAATCAAAGAGGTAAGGAGACCTTCGGATATGAATAATTCGATACCAAGAAATAGATTTTTATGTATCAAACTGGGAATTGCTTTAATAATTGGAATATTTATTTTTTTATTACCTCTTCTAAAAGTTACGGGTTTGCTTTCGCTTGCTCAGGACGGCCAAGTAATGGGTAGTAAAGGGGAAATGCCTAGCTCACTAGGTATCAGGTTCGGTATGAGTAAAGAAGAAGTGAAAGAAATTGCCAGTGCAAAAGATGCTGTCTTTATTGAGAAACGCACCATGGCTAACACGGTTGTCCTAACCTTTCGTGGTACCTTTTGTGAATTGCCTGAAAAGCCCTCTATAACCACAGTCAGATTCTACAAGGACCAAGCTTTCGGGGTGTCAATTTATTGGGATGGCAACGGTCAAGTGCTTAACAAACTAAAACGACTGCTAAAGGCAAAATATGAAGGATTTAAAAAGGTCGGTTTAAGGAAGTATGAAAAACACCAAGGCAATGTTTGGATCGACCTTGGTGAAAGGAAAAACCTGGTGGGCTTATTCTATACCTACATGCCAATCCTCAAACTCCTTATGCCTTAGAAGGTAAGTGCATCTTCCGGCTTTATGGGAAAAATCGGCCTGAACATGGAGGTGAGCAAGTTTGGCAAAAACAAGGACATGGGCTCTCCCTTCCGCCAGACCACCGAAGAGGAGCAAAAAATTCTCCAGGGCCTGACCGACGAGCTGGGCGGAAGATTCGTAAGCCTCGTGGCCAAACACCGCAAAATCGATCAAAGGACTTTGGCCGACATCTCCACCGCCCGCGTGTACCTCGCCAGGGAGGCCCTGCAACTGGGGCTCGTGGACAAAATCGGATACCTAAGCGACGCGCTTTTACAGGCCAAGAAGCTATCTGGATTACCGGAAGATGCCAAAGTCGTGGTCTACCGCCGCACCGAATACCCGGACGACAACCTCTACAACACCTCCACCACTCAGTACAGCGGCAGGGGATTGTCCCTCATCGATTTGGGGCTGCCGGACTTCATGACCTCTCTGCGTGCCGGTTTCTATTATCTCTGGTCGCCCGCCGCGTGTCGCGACTAAGCCGGGCTTTCGCCGGGAGAGGCTTGTCAATATAGTGGGATTACCAAGCTCCAATATATGTAGCGACCTGCTATTACAAATCCCGACGCCTCTTTACCGTATCCGTTCGTAGGGCTCAATATGCTCTCTGTCATTGCGAGCAGAGCGAAGCAATCTCATCGTAAATATCTCGGAGATTGTGGAGCCTGTTCCAGTGAGCTGAAACCCCAAGTATAACGAGGGGGCAGCGAGGAATCTACTTGAGATTGCTTCGGCTTCGCCTCGCAACCGTTGCCCTCCTCGCAATGATAGGATAAGATACAATGTTATTCTGGAAGCATTCTACTAGAGAGGTGTCGGCCTCTTGAGGTATTGTCCCACTGTGGTAAAGTGAAAGTGCGTTAACAGTCTGAGTAATCGCGCTTCGCTGCCCCAGATACCAGCGTGTAGTACAAATCTTTTTGCGGGAGGCGGCCCAGCAACAGACCGTTTGCGACTGAATTCTCTGGGATGAAAATAGATCAGATTCGGTTCATGAACACCCTTGGAATGTTGTGGGGTTGGGAGTTTTGCACATGGGAAGGCCCGTGACCGACATTCCTTGTAAAGGATCTGGGGCTTGCGCAAAAACAACCTACCATTTTGGCATCTCAGCTTCAGGCCATATTTGACCCAAACCTGAGCGCCAATTCTGCCAACTTATTTCTGCGCAAGCCCTTAGCTCCGCTATGCTCGGCCAAGGAGCATGGCGGAAAAACCGGTCAGATCTTTGATGATCATGTAAAGGGCGGGAACCAAGAGAAGGGTCAGGACCGTGGTCACAAGGAGTCCGAATGTGATACTCACCGCCATGGGAATAAGGAACTGGGCCTGGAAGTTTCGTTCAAGCATAAGCGGCATGAGACCTGCAATCGTGGTCACCGAGGTGAGAATCACAGGTCTGAAGCGGACCTTGCCTGATAGCTCCACAGCTTCTTCAATGAGCTTGCCACCTCGAATAGCCCGGTTGATAAAGTCGATGAGGATGAGGGAGTCGTTCACCACAATTCCCGACAGGACTACTAATCCAAACAGACTCAGCAGTGTCAAATCAAGGCCCATAATTAGGTGCCCTGCCACAGCTCCTATCAGGCCAAATGGAATGGCTATCAGAAAAAATGCTAGAACATGAAAGGGCAAGTCTGGGGGATGAATCACCGCCAAAACCGCCTGAACCTTGACGGCACGAGGTATATGAAAATCCGAAGGGCATGGTGGGCGACTTTTACTTCCTCGCATACCTCCTTAGTATAGTAAGATATAATGCCGGGCGGATGACTAAACCTTACCCAGAAGGGCTTGGGCTTTCGCCTTCCCTCTCAACAATGAACCAGTGCCAGGTTCGAACGGAATACCGGAATGTCGAAGATCCGCCCGTGGCGGGACGGAATAATGGGTTCTGGGAACATACGCTAAAGGGGGCTTAATCCCCAGTGGAACGGCAAGAAAGCAGTCTTAGAAATAAGGAATGGGGATCTTTTTGGGTAACGGTGAGACCTCCTGGTATATTGGAGGGATAGCATTGGCATGACTCAGAACGGAAACAACTCACAACATCGCTCACAGTGTGTGTGGCAGGCGACATGTGGCAAGAACGTGTTATGGCGAGACGAATCAGACAGGTTTTTATTGGCATAGCAATTTTTTTTGGGCTCCTTGTTCTTTTGCTAATTGGCGTGTCCTTCTACCTGAAGACGGATCATGCCCAGGGCTTGATTCAAGCCAAAGTGAACGAAGCCATTACCGGCGCGGTCACATGGGAACGGGGTCGGTTTTCCCCCTTTGGTCACAATGTTGAACTCAAGAACGTCTTGCTCAAAGGGCCGGCCAAGGAAAAGCTGATGACAATGGAGAGCCTTTCTGTGAACATATCCTGGGCTGCCCTTCTTATGGGGGAACTCGCTATTGAGACCGCCATGCTCCATACACCCCGGGTATGGCTTGGAACAGACGCAGAAGGGAAGCTCAACGTGGCGCGGGCCTTTGAATCTTCTGGAGCTAAAAAACAAGAAGCTTCCAAAGGTGGATTCCCCTTCAACATTGCAGTCAGACATCTAAAAATCATGAATGGTTTTGTTTCTTTCGAAGGGGACGGAGAGGCTAAGGAGGAGAGAACTGACCGCGTAGTCCTGCACAATGTTGAACTCACCATGAGAGATGGAAATCTCATGAAGCGTACAGGCCGCGTAGACCTCCGAATCGATAAAGGGGAGATCCACATGGCAGGCATAGAAGCTGCCGTTGATGAAGTTAGACTATATGGGGCGCTCAAAGAAGATCGAATTGATCCTCTGGTCCTTACCGTAAAGACTAACGGCTCCACCTTGGAAATCTCCGGTAATGTCGGAAGCCTCTTTTCCGATCCCCTTCTGGATATTGCTCTTCAGGGCGAGATCTCTCTTCCCGAGATCCAGGAGATTCTTCGGGTCAAAACAGAACTCACAGGGGTGGTTAAAACGAGCCTGACCATGCGGGGTTCTGTGAACAACCCTGATGTGACGTTGCTGCTTGGCTATGGTGGGGGGAATCTCGCCGGCAACCGCATTGACGGGATGGACTTAAGCTGCCACCTGGAGGACAGGTACCTTACCATTGAGCCTCTAAGCTTATACGCACCTCTGGGAAGGCTGGATCTCAGGGGGGATGTGAACCTCCGAAAGGCCTTTTCCCAGGGTTTCCTTTCATCCCAGCGGAATCTGGATGCCATAGCCTACAAACTGTCTCTGCGTCAAAGGGGTACATCACTAGAGAACATACTCAGGGGAGGCACAGAAGTCACGGGCGCCATCCATTCAAAGATGACTGTGGAAGGACAGGGAATTTTCCCTGAGACACTTTCTGCCAAGGTTGTAGTGGATCTCATTGCGGAAAAACTCGCTGTCAGCCAGATCCTCTCCCTTGCCGACGTACGAGTTGAAACACAGATTGGCCTGGCCCACGGCCGAGTGACCATCGAGGACATGAAGGCCCAAACAGGGAAGACCTGGCTTAAGCTGGCAGGAAATTACGACTTCTCCTCACAGGAACTCGCCGCCACGGTCAAGCTGGAGTCTCCTGACCTGGCGGAGATTTTTCGGGATGTGGAAGCAGAGGACTTCTTGGACAAGGATCTTTACCAGGGTAAGGTGAGTGGGAGGGTAACGTTAATGGGAAAACGCACGTCTCTCCTGGGGACTCTTGCTTTGCAAGGGAAAGACCTGAGACGTGGGAAGTTTCGAGTGGGTGATTTGGACGCCCAGGTCCGGTTAGCAGGGGGAACCGTTTCCTTGGAGCAGGTTAAACTCCGGAACGGTAGTTCTGCACTGAGTATTTCTGGCACGGTCCAGGTGCTGGATCCCACGTCCGGTTACCTTCTTAAGAACCCTGCCCTTGACGTGGCACTGACAGGAGATGAGCTCTGCATAGAAGATTTTTTCGAGGGACTGAAAGGGAAATTATCGGTGAGTTGTCATGTTAAGGGAGATGCTGCGGAGCCAAGGGGGAAGATTTACGTACTGGGGAAGGATATTCGTCTAGGTGACCAGGAAATCGACGGGGTTCAACTGACGTCGCACCTATACGGTGAGAGGGTTCACGTTGACCCATTTGTCGTGACCGTGGCTAAGGGAGAGAAGATAGTTGTAAATGGATGGGTATCCTCTGACAAGGACTTTGATCTGGAGATTGTGTCCAAAGGCATTTCCCTGACGCACATTCGCGGACTTCAGGAAGAAATGCCTCTTGAGGGTCAGCTCTTCTTTAACTTCTCAGGGCAAGGTAATTTCAAGAATCCCCAGTTTGAAGGGGTAGTGGGCCTTCGTGACCTCCAACTGGACGACAATGGCCTGGAAGATGTTAAATTCCAGGTTTTCGTGAAAGACCAGGAGGCACGGATTTCCGGCCACCTGGGTTTTGATCTGGACGGATGGTTCCACCTGGAGAGAAGTGATTTTTCCGTGTCAGTCCGTTTCAGAGACACCGATTTGACCCCCTATTTGAAAATAGCAGGTCCAGACGGACTTAATGGTGCCATTACGGGAAAAATCAGGATAGAGGGGAATGCCAGCGCCCCGGATCAGATCAGGGCGGAGACAGATATATCCCGGCTGGACCTCTTTTTGGAGAAAACAGTTTTGGTTAGAGCCCGGCAGTTCAAGGTATCTTTGGAGAACAAGGAAATTTCCGTGCCTCGTGTTTACCTTGACCTTCTCGAAGGAGGTTTCCTAGAAATCAAAGGTACCGGCACACTTGATAGGTCCCTTGACTTTCAGGCAAAGGGCCAGGTCCCCTTGCAAGTGATTAACTTGCTGACCTACAGACTTCCCGATGTCACCGGAAACATCAAGTTCTCAGTCACCATGAAGGGAAGTGTGTCTGAGCCGGATCTCCTGGCGGAAATCGAGATAGAAAAGGTCGGATTGATCGTGCCAAGCCTTTCACAGCAATTGCACGACCTCCAAGGGAAGATCCAGATAACCCCTGAAGCTGTTGTACTGGACAATCTCAAAGGACTGCTCGGTACAGGGCGGTTTGATCTCTCTGGCAGGGTGGGCCTGGACAAGTTGCAGCCATCTAAGGTGCTGCTCAAACTAAAAGCTCGTGAGCTACCCGTGAAGGTTCCCGATACCCTGGAGATCCTCCTGAATACGGAACTCGATATCCATGGCACACCGGATAAGTCCACGGTGCGAGGGGAAGTGGTGATTCTGGAAGGGACCTATTACAAAGACGTAAATTTGAATCTTCTCAAAGGGATTAGAGAAAAAAAGCGGGAAGCGACTCCTGTGCCTTCGCAGATTACTCAGCCC
The DNA here is from genome assembly GCA_030629475.1 of Desulfobacterales bacterium. Classification (GTDB taxonomy): domain Bacteria; phylum Desulfobacterota; class Desulfobacteria; order Desulfobacterales. The sequence continues at coordinate 9,968 of DAOVOU010000026.1, forward strand.
TTTCTCAAGAATATGGACTTTGACGTCACTTTCAAACACAGGAATCCCTTTGTTGTGGATAACAACTTGGCATTGTTGACTGTGAAACCCGACCTCCGCCTACACGGAACATTGAACAACCCGCTTATTAGCGGACGGGCCGAAGTAGACTCCGGGACCATTACGTACCGGAAAAAGGACTTTGAGGTCATCAAAGGTCTTTTTGATTTTGTCAATCCCTACAAAATTGAGCCGACCATTGATGTGAAAAGCGAGGTCAAAATCCGGACATGGGCCATATTCTTGGATATCAGTGGCACGCCGGACAACCTGAAGTTCACACTCACTTCAGATCCCCCTGAGCACGATGAGGACATCTTGTCACTGCTCATCGTTGGAAAAACTACACAGGAACTCATCAAAGGGGAAGGCGGGTCATCCCAGTCCACAACCGGGATGCTTGCGAACATTTTGGCAGGGAGACTGGGTGAAGAGATCAAGGAGGCCACGGGCTTCGATGTGGTTGAGTTGGAGTACGAGGAAGCGGTGAGTGAAAAGGAGTCTGATGAAATTAGAGTGACGGTCGGTGAGGAGCTCTCTCGTCGAGTAACGGTCAAATACGGGATAGAAACGAGAAATGCCAAGATGATTCAGCGAGCCATTGCTGAATACAAATTCCTTGAAAATCTTTCAATAAGTACCTTCCGGGATACTGAGGGGCAATTTGGCGGCGGGCTCCAATACAGACTCGAGTTCAGATAAGAAGAGAAGGGCTGCCCAACATGAAGCGGAAGAAGATCTGGCAGGCATCGGCAGTTCTGTGTTTCTGGATGGTGGTGGGGTGTCTGTCTTCGGGACAGGCATACGCCCAGATTCCGGGGCATGATGGAGGACCGGTTGTTTCCCGGATCGTGATCGACGTCCAGGGGGTGCCGGGGGATCCAAGGCCCTGGGTTGATCTCACACAAAGCCTTATTTTTCTTCAAGAGGGCGAGCCCTTTTCAGACAAACGGCTCCAGGACTCCGTCAACGCATTGAAAGCGTCAAACCTTTTTAAGGAAATCAAAGTGCCGGACCCTGAGTGGGCGCAACAAGAGATTACGCTTCGTTTTCAGGTCACACCCTTTCGTCGAATCAAGGACATTGCAATCCAGGGCGCATTCCCCATTTTGGAACGGGAAATCCTGAACGCCATGAAGCTCTACACAGGGGGTGGTTTTGACGAAAAACAAGTTCCTGAAAAGGAGAATGCCATAGCAGGACTCTTCCGGAATGAGGGGTATATTGCGCCAGAAGTAAACATTGTTGCGGAAGAAGACCCTGAGGACGGGAGCGTGATCGTGTATGTGAATATCGACAAGGGCGGATTTTACCATATCAAGGGCGTAGAAATTTCAGGAAACCAAGCCTTTTCTGATAAGCGCCTCAAATTGAGTATCAGCACTTGGAAATCATCATTGCTCTTTGGGGAGATGAAGCGCTTCAGACAGAAGGAACTCGATAAGGACATCAAAAAACTTATCAATTTCTACCGTGGACAGCGGTACCCTGAAGTCAAAGTCGATTCAAAAATAGAAAAGGATCCTGAAACAAAGAATGCCTCTATCTTTATTATCATTCATGAGGGTCCCAGATATGACATTGAGTTCAAAGGGAACAAAGAATTTTGGGACTTTACCCTTAGAAAAGATCTGATCCTATTTAAGGAGGGGAACAAGGGGGATTTCGGCTTAAGAAAGAGTATTCGCAGGATCAGGGACCGTTACCGGAAGGCGGGGTTCCTGGATGTTCGTGTGAAGACGGAATCTGCAATAATAGAAGACGATGGAAAGACCTTGCGAAAGATACGGCTGCTGATTGAGGAAGGGGCACAATACATCGTTAATACCATTACCATCACGGGCAATCATGCATTTGATGACGAAGAGATCAAGAAGCAGATGCTTACGCGGAGGCCAGGGGTCCTTGCAAAGGGAAAGTTTGTTGCTGGAATCCTGGAGGAGGACATAAGAGC
>DAOVOU010000255.1 GCA_030629475.1 Desulfobacterales bacterium
GCCAACATCAAGAATCACAGCCTCATCATCTACAAGAAGAACAGTCTCTGTGCCCTTCAAGATCTCGTCAGCCAGCCTCTTTTCTTCTGTTGTGACCTCTTTTTGCGAAGCTGGCAGGTAGATATTAAAGGTGGTTCCTTCACCCTTTTCACTGTAAACATTGATGATGCCACCATGATTCTTGATGATCCCATAAGCAGAGGCAAGACCTAAGCCTGTTCCACGGCCCATCTCTTTGGTGGTAAAAAACGGGTCAAATATCCTTTGCTGGGTAGCCTTATCCATACCCACTCCGGTGTCGGTTACAGATATCTTGACATAACTGCCAGGCTTCACACCAAAAGGCTTGGTATAGTTTTCGTCAAGCACAACGCTGCTTGTTTCAATATAGAGGTCTCCCCCACGCGGCATGGACTGCCAGGCATTAACATAGAGGTTTAACAAAACCTGATCAATCTGCCCACGATCTACTTCGACCGGCCAGATGTCCTCCTGGTATTTTCTATGAATCTTTATCTCTTTTTTGGTCCGGCCAAACATCTCAGAACTATCCTCGATTAGTTCGTTTAGATCCGTAGGTCTCACCTCGTATTTGCCGCCCCTGGCAAAACCTAAAAGTTGTTTGGTAAGATCTGCACCCCTTTGAACCATATCCTCTATTCCCTTGAGATGTTCAGAATGGCGACGGCAGGAGTCAGCATACAGCAACGCCAAAGACGAGTGCCCCTGGATACCCATGAGCACGTTATTGAAGTCATGGGCAATGCCTCCGGCTAGGGTGCCAATGGCCTCCAACTTCTGGGCTTGTTGGAGTTGGGCTTGAAGTTTCTTTTTTTCTTCCTCTGCCCGCTTTTGCTCGGTGACGTCACGGGCAATGCCAACAAGCCCAACAATATTTCCTTTATGATCAAATTGCGGAACCTTTATGGCTTGGAACCAGTATTCTTTTGCGTCTCTGCCAGTCATGTGCTTAGTAATTTCTTTTGGCTTACCCGTTTTGAAAACAATTTGGTCATCTTCAATATTTTTCTTGGCTTCTTCTTTAGTTGACATTATTTCATAGTCATTCTTTCCAATAACTTTCTCTTTGGGTAATCCAAAGGCTTCTAAGGTTTTGGCGTTGGTGATAACATAGCGGCTTTTCAAGTCTTTGAAAAAGATAGCATCATGGGCGGATTCAACCATAGATCGATAAGTTCTTATTTCTCCCCCCGCGTGCCTGCGCTCAACGGCTTCCTTTTCTAACTCCTTGACCCTTTGTTCCAACTCTTCATAGGTTGGCTTTTTGGTCATTAGATCACCCTCCAGTCGTACTAAAAGCAAAAAAGGCCCCAAACACATATTTTTGGCACAACGTCTGGAGTCTTTACCGATCCCATAAGGCTTCTCCCCATGGCTTTGGTTATGTTTCGACACAATATCAAGATGTCGAACATTATGGCTGATTGCTCCCGGATAAACTTTACGCCTGCTGGATCATAGCCCGGAGGTACTTGCCAGCGGTTTCCGCGGCGTCGGCCACTTGTCCGAGCGTGCGACAGTATTTATCATACATGAGAATAGTTATCGGGTCTAGGTGGTTTTCAAGACTGAACCAATGGCGGGCGAAGTTTTGTTCCAGCTTATCCGTTTCCCACTCTTTTTCGCCTAACACTTTTATGGTTTCAAGCGTCTCCTTGGCCTCCTTGCCAGTAAAGGAGCCTTCGGCCAGGCCCTTGAACTTCTGCGCCGCGACCAAGAGACATTCCGCTGTCTCGATAACCCTCTCAACGAAACACAAAAACTCCTCCTTCAGCTCCGGGTGCATTCGGGTTTTGCGCAAAGTGAGAACTACCACGAAATCCTGGGCTCGGTCAGCTACGTCATCCTGTGCGGACAAGAAGCGAATGAACGCATCTTTGCTCACGGAAAGAAACAGTTTGCGATAGAGGATCTTTCTTATCTCATCCTTCACCTGGTCCGCCTCGTATTCTAGTCTGGACATCTTATGATGGATATCCATGAGCCGATCATAATCCTCGTTCACGAGTGCCTCGGCCGCAGGGTGTATGAGCTCTACGCACTCATAGACTTTTTTCGTATGTTCCGCGATCACTGCAAACGGAGATTTGCCAATGAGATCAGCAAGCCAAGTCATATGAATCCTCCCATGTTTGTTATCTCTAACTATTGCAAAGCAAGAAGCTTCTCAAGTCAAGAAAAATTGGTCCACAGCGGAAATCTAAACTTACGTCTCGGAATTTCTACAACTGGTCGTAATCATTTATCTTTCAGCGGCAGTTTTTGTGCCATTGATCTGGAATGATGGAATAATGGAACAATGGAATATTGGGAATAAACGGCCGAAAAGAATCATTTCTAATTTGTCTTAACTCCTCTTAACCCAATATTCCACCATTCCACCATTCCATTATTCCAATTGGGGCGAAGCCCCTAAGTTTGGCATGAAGAAGTGCATGGCAAATTCGCGACGTGTTGTGATCGTTTCGTCGAAGCAAGGGGTTTCATAGCTTGCCACGATCTGTGATCGCGCACCAGACGATTTTGTCATAGATTTTTAATGGATATCACAATGTTTGTCAAACTCTTACGCGAAATCTTGGTCAACCGATGCCCATCTCAGTTGCCTGGCCGTTTATTATGCTGTGTCCGCTTGAAAGAAGGTCTTTTGGATTAAGGTTCATGGCGTTTAGGCCTGTCGCTTTTTCTCAAACCCCGCCGAGGCGGTTAATGAGGTCGAGGCTGTTGCAGAAACCTTCTCTTTGTCTTACAATATCGTCTCGTCAGATGCAGGAGGTCTTTATGACGCTCAAGACGCAATGTCTCATCGGTTTGGTGGGGTGGGCTAAATCTCGACGAATCGACAGACTGGAAGGCTGGTTTCAGGGGCGGTAGTCTGCTCTAATGTTTTTTCTGTTAGCCAAATGCTCATTTTGTCCCATGTCAAGTTTACGCCATTCGCCGCCTGGCACGTTTTTGTTTGGTTTGCCCTGCAATGGGGGGTTGGGGTTATGGCAGCTGGTTCAGGACTTGACTATAAAGTGGCCATCACAGGCGTCCCTGACGACAAGCTGCGCACCACTCTGGAGGACATTTCTTATACGGTATTGCTCAGGAAAGAGCGACCTCCTATGAGCCTTGCTATGTTGCGTAGGCGAGCGAAGCGCGACATCCCCCGGCTTTTGAAGGCGCTCAAGGCGGAAGGCTATTATGGAGCACGGTTAACAGCGGATATCGACGAGAAAGCCAAGCCTGTCCGCGTCACCTTTCAGGTCGCTCTGGGTCTACCTTACCTTCTCAAGTCTGTCGAAATTGAGACCATCGGAGTGGATACCAAGCTCCGGGTCAAGCTGCCGGAGCCACAGGAACTCGGCCTGGGTTTGGGAAAACCTGCCAAAGCCCGCGCCATCCTCAACGGGCAAGAGAGTCTCATAGGACTGTTAAGGAGACAAGGCTTTCCCTTTCCCCGGATTGCAGAGCGGAAGGTGATGGTTGATCACGGAGAGCAGACGGTTGCGGTGATCTTCCACCTCGACCCAGGGCCCACGGCCCGGTTCGGGCCGACAAGAATCACAGGCCTCAAATCCGTTGACGAAGGGTTTGTGCGCAACAAGGTGCCATGGCAACAGGGCGATCGCTTTAATGCTGATACGCTTACTCAGATTCAAAAGCGGCTGACCAAGACGGGTCTGTTTGCAACTGTGCGGGTGATGACGGGTGAGACCCTTGAAGCAGGAGGTCTCTTGCCGGTAACCATCGCCGTTACCGAGCGAAAGCACCGCACGCAGAGCGCAGGTGTCAGTTATAAGACAGACGAGGGGCTGGGTGCGACGATTTCATGGGAGCATCGGAACCTCTTGCGGCATGGCGAGCGGCTGCGGCTCACGGCTATTGCCTCGGAGATTGCCTTGGCCGCGGAAGCCGGATTCCGCAAACCCGAATTTCTGCGCAACGATCAATTGCTTTGTCTAAAGCTGCGCATGGCTGAAGACCGCCCCGATGCCTTTACGAGTCGGAATCTGTATAGCTCGCTTCTGGTTGGCCGCAAGCTTGCAAAGGGAGTAGTACTTGGCGGGGGAGTGGCCTTTAAGGCCGCAGACGTGGAGCAGTTTGGAGAGGAGGATAGCTATGGTCTGGTCTCCTTACCTGTACACTTGGGCTGGTACACAAGCGACAATCTGCTTGACCCGAGTCACGGCGGCCGACGAGCCCATCCCTGGTCCTGGCTGGCCGGGTTGGCCTCGGATGCATGA